>JABSSQ010000007.1:0-23628 GCA_013213905.1 Verrucomicrobiales bacterium
TGTGCTCACGATGGGCAACTCAAGGCGGGAACCGGGGAGACAGACATCTTCATTTACCCGCCTTATCAGTTCCAGGTGGTGGACGCTTTGCTGACCAATTTTCACCTGCCCAAGTCGACTTTGCTCATGCTCGTCAGCGCTTTGGCGAGTCGCGAACTGATCATGGAGGCCTATGACAAGGCAGTGGAGGAGCGGTATCGATTCTTTTCCTACGGGGATTGCATGTTGATTAAATAATGTTCAAAAGAACAGCTTTTGCGCATATTCGCGGTTGTTTCGGATCACAAAACGCGCTATCTATTTTTGAAACACGAACACCCGGAGCCGGGAGGCGACCTCGCGAAGCCTCCTGATTTGGGTAAGGGTTCCGCACACAAACATGTTTCATTTCTTTTCCCAGAAGCGTCTCAAGAGCCGTGGGTTCTCGAGTGGGCAGAAACGCCGCAAGCCGAACGAAACGGCCATGTCCGAAATGATGCGTTCGGGCTGGCAAGTCCGTGGCTTGCTCTTTTTCCTCTTTGCAACTCTGGTGTCAGCTTGGGTGATTTTCTCCTCCAGTGCGAACTCGATTTTTGCCGACAACCCGCTCCAGGCGGTCGTGGTGATTACTGTGATTACGGCAACCATGATGGTGCACTGGCACGTGAGCCTGGCCCAGTCATTTACCGAAAACTCGAAGATCACCCTGATGCTCTCGGTGATCCTGACCCAGTTGCTGCTGGTGAAACTAAGCGAATACGTCGCAATGACGTTTGCGCCCGAGGGAGGGTTCAAGTTTCTCGTCGAGCCCTATATCTATGCGCCCATCGTGCTGTCGCTGATGGTGGGGCGGCGTCACGGCACCTTCGCCGTGGTTTATGCGAGTCTCTTTGGCGGGATGACCGTGACCAAGGATGACGCGTTCCTCTTTGTGATCTTCTCGATGATCTGCGGTTTCGTTGCGCTTTACCTGACGAATCGCGTTCGCCGCCGCAGTCGCCTCGTGGGTGCCGGCGTCTACTCGGGAGTGGCCTGTGTCCTTCTGGCCTTCACCCTCGGGCAAATCCAGTGGCCGGGTTTTGACGCTCCCATCGAGCAGTGGGAAATGGTCGCCAAGCAGGCACTCTCGGCTATCCTCGTGGGAACTCTCACGGCGGTCCTGGTCAGTGGTTTGCTGCCGTTGTTTGAAGCGACCTTCCGCATCACCACCGACGTGTCCTGGATCGAGATGGCGGACCTGAACCATCCGCTGCTTAAGCAGATGACGATCGAGGCGCCGGGCACGTATCACCACAGTCTCGTCGTGGCGACTCTCGCCGAGACTGCCGCTGAAGCGATCAATGCCAGCCCGGTGATGTGCCGCGTGTGTTCCTACTTCCACGATATCGGCAAGATGAAGAAGCCGGCCTACTTCGTGGAGAATATTGGCGACGGACAGAATCCTCATGACGAACTGACGCCGAGCATGAGTGCGCTCATCGTGATGGCTCACGTGAAGGACGGCGTTGACATGGCGATCAAGCACAAACTCAACCCGCACATCGTTGCCGTGATTCGCGAACACCACGGCACTTCGCTGATCAAGTATTTTTACCACCGGGCGCTCAAGCTGCGTGACGAGATCCAGGCCGCCGTCGATGAAGGCAAGGCACACGAGGAAGACATCCCTGAAGTGAATGAGGAAAGCTTCCGCTACGCTGGCCCGCGCCCCCGCACCCGTGAGAGTGCCATCATCAGCCTGGCGGATTCCGTTGAGAGTGCTTCACGCAGCCTCCAGAAACCGACCCCGAAGAAGATCGACGAGCTCATCGACAACATTTTCCGTGATCGTCTCAACGACGGCCAGCTCGACAATGCGACCCTGACCCTGGCTGACCTCGCCAAGATCAAGAAGAGCTTCGCGGCCACGTTACGCAGCATGATGCACACCCGCATCGAGTACCCCAAAATTGAAGAGGGAGCCGACAAGCCTCGCCAGAAGAAGACCAAGCGTCTCAAGAAGAAAGTGGACGTGGCACCTGAAGCCGGGGAGAGTTCCACGGCTGAAAAGGCCACGAGCGGTTCGTAGACGGCAGCTTTGATCCTTCCGTTGGTATGTCAGGCTCTGCTCCCTTGATCGAACTGTATCCGCACACAGAGTGCGACGACCTCGATCTAGATTGGCTCACTGCGAAAGCGCGCGATGCTCTGCCGCTTTGCCTGGAATCAACAGGATCCGAAGAGCCGGTTCTTCGGGGCCTCGAGGAAGTCGAGGTGTCGATCGTCTCGGATCAAACCATCGGCGAAGTCCACGGGCAGTTTATGGATGATTCTACGCCGACGGATGTGATCACGTTTCATCACGGCGAAATTCTCGTCAGTGTTGACACCGCTCGTCGCGAAGGACCTGAGCACGGACTCGATGCGCAGACGGAAACGCTGCTCTACATCATTCACGGCTTACTCCACTTGAACGGGCACACCGACCTGATCGAGCCTGACCGCGCGAATATGCATCAGTGTCAGGATGAAATCCTCGCCGCGGTCGCCGGTCAATGAGTCAAATCCGATTGGAGCTCCCGGAGCGCCATTCCAAGGTGTGAGGATACCGATCGGGCGGTGACAGATTCGAGGGCATACGTGCCGCCGACTGTGGCCAGTTCAGCGGAGCGCCCCAGCAGCCAGCTGCCGAGGCAGGCGGCATCGTGAAGGCTGATGCCCTGGCCGATGAGGCCCGCGCACATGCCGGTGAGAACATCGCCCATGCCGCCGCTGGCCATGCCGGGATGGCCGGTGGTGTTGAGTTCGACCGGATGCTCCGGGGTTGCGATGGCAGTGCGCGCGCCTTTGTGGAGCAGGGTGACATCCCACTCGTCAGCGAGGTGGCGGGTCAGGGAGACGCGGTCATCGTTCTTCTCGGTAAGCCGGGCGAGCTCGCCGGGGTGGGGAGTGAGGAGACGATTGAAAGGAAGCTCTGTCGGATCGAGCTGGTGTTTTGACAGCGCATTGAGCGCGTCCGCATCGATCACCATCGGGGCAGGGTGCTTCAGCATCAGCTCGATCAGTTCGGCGGGAACGTCTTCCCCGAGGCCGGGGCCGATTGCGATGACGTCTGGATTCAGTCGATCAATCGCCTCGAGCGTGCGTCCCGGGCAAACCATGACTTCGGTCGGAGCCTGCGCTGCGATGATCTCGTAAGCATTTTCAGGAACAAGAGCCGTGACCAGCCCGGCTCCGATATTCGAGGCTCCCGAGGTAGCCAGTGCGGTGGCCCCGGTCAGTCCGCGGGAACCGGCGATGACGGTGACGCGCCCGGCAGCTCCCTTGTGAGTATCGAAACGGCGCCGTTGCAGTCGTGGTCGCAGGTTTGAGGGGAAAAGCAAATCGACATCGGTGACACCGTTTTCGACGGGAATGTCCAGTGGGATGAGAACGACTCGTCCCACCTGATCAATCGCTGGGTCGGCGGCAAAGCCCGCTTTGGCGTGGGTGATAGTCAGGGTGGTGTCGGCGATCACGGCCCCTTCGTAGGCTTCGCCGGTGTCGGCGTTGAGTCCGGTCGGGATATCGACGGCGTAGCAGGTGGCCCAATGCTCTTCGCGCCACTGGTTAATGCGGTCGGCCTGCTCCCGAACGCCGCCTCGCAAGTCACCGGTCGCGCCGATCCCGAGCAATCCGTCCACGCAAATGCAGGTATTGCTGGTGTAATCCTCGCACGTTTCCGTTTCTTCCTCGTATTGCTTCAGCTTGATCCGGGCAAGATCAGAGATGTCATCCCGACCGTGAGAGAAGTGGAGGTTGGTTCGCCAGCCCCAGCGTTTCAGCCAGCGGGCAATGACGAGGGCGTCGCCCCCATTGTTACCTTTGCCGCAGAAGATCTCTGCGGTGGCCGGGGAGGGGTGAAAACGGCGAATCGCGAGGGCACACTGGCGCCCGGCTTCGTCCATGAAAGGTTCAGCGGAAACACCGGTGGAAAACAGCTGCGTTTCAGCCTCGGACATTTGCTGACAGGTGACCAGCATGTCCTCAGTATGACCTAGAAGAGGCGGCGGTTGAACTGAATAATGCCGCGGGCGATGGAGTCGGCCACCACCTGGCGGAACTGCGGATCCAGCATCTTACTGCGCTCGGTCTTGTTACTGATGAAGCCGCCTTCGACGAGAATGGCGGGGTGCTTGGTGTAGCGTAAAACTGAAAAGTTGCCTGTTTTCACACCGCGATCTGTTGAGCCCATATTCTTGATCAACTCGGTCTGAACATACTTGGCAAATTTCTCTGAGCTGGAGGAACGGTAAAAAGTCTCGATGCCGACGGCGGAGGTTCGGTAGGCGGAGTTGAAGTGAACGCTGACGAAGACAGCGTTGCGATAGCGATTAGCGCGGGAAGAGCGCTCGGATAGAGCGATGAACTCGTCAGTAGTCCGAGTCATCACCGTCTTGAATCCGGCTTCCTTGAGAGTGCGCTCAAGCCGGCGGGCCACGTCGAGATTGATGTGCTTCTCGTAAACGTAGGAATCAGCAGCTCCGAGGTCCCGACCGCCATGTCCGGCATCAATGATGACGGTCTTGAACGCCTGAGCTGTTCCTGTCGACAAAAGGAATCCTCCCAGGAGAAGGAAAATCGAAAAAAAGCGGTTCAATGGCATGAGGGGGATGGTTGAAACCTACAATGAATCACGGAAGTTTTCAAATTAATTGAGGAAATTTAGTAATTGATGGAAATTAACCAAACGGCGTTTGGCATCTTTATTTTCTATGGGTCGGCTTTTTCCATGAACTGCGTTGGGGCGTTCCAGACGCATGGACTGGCAGCTTTCGGGATGAGTGATTTGAGGATAAACGCTTCTTGGGATGAAGTTATTAGGTGGAAAAACGCTCTTCGATTCGTGGCAGGAACGGACCGGAACTGAGCTGGGCTTGTCCTTGACCAAGCGCATATCAGGCTTAGCTTCTCGTCTTTGCTTCCCGGGGTTGACTCTCTAGGTGGCGGGAGTTAATCGAAATTGATTTCAAATGTGCTCAAAATTTTACCAAACAACGGCGTTTCTGGGATGCCTGCTGGTTTCCACTCTGACGACGACATCTATGACAGCCGAAGACGCTAAACAGCCTGAATCACTCAAGGAACGAGTGAGCTACTCCTACGGACTGATGATTGCCAAGCAGCTCACTGAGCGCGGAATCGAGATTGAATTCGATCAGTTCTCCAGTGCTTTCCAGACCGTTCTTAGTGAAGGCGAGCCGCTTCTCTCTGATGATGAAGTTTCCGCTGCTTTTGCTGAGAACCAGAAGATTCTCGACGAGAAGAACGCCACCGGCCCTGATCGTGAGAATCTCGTCGCCGGTCAGGAGTTTCTCGAAGAGAATCTCAAGAAGGATGGCATCGAGAGTACGGCTTCCGGGCTCCAGTATGAAGTAATCAAAGAAGGTGACGGCGCTCAGCCTGCGGCCACCGATGTGGTTGAGGTGCACTATCACGGCACCCTGCTTGACGGGACGGTTTTCGACAGCAGCGTTGACCGCGGCGAGACGACCAGCTTCCCGCTGAACCGCGTCATCCCCGGTTGGACCGAGGGTCTTCAGCTCATGAAAGAAGGGGGCAAGTATCGCTTCTTCATTCCCTACGACCTTGCTTACGGTGAGCGCGGTGCCGGCGCCGACATCAAGCCTTACAGCACCCTCATCTTCGAGGTGGAACTCTTCAAAGTCGGCGAGTGATCGCCGGCGATCCCATTTAACCCTGTTGGGTCGATGACCTGACAGGGTTGAGTCTCCCGACTTTCACTGGCCGCCCGAATGGTTACGAAAATCGTCTCGGGAGGCCAGACCGGCGTCGACCGCGCTGCTCTCGAATGGGCGCTCGACCGTGGGGTCGACTGCGGAGGCTGGTGTCCGGCAGGGCGACTGGCCGAGGACGGTTTTATTCCCGGGAGATTTCCGCTTCGCGAAACCCCGTCGGGGAGCTATCATCAACGAACGGAATACAACGTGAGATACAGCGATGGCACGGTCATCCTGCTGCTGGGCTCGAATCTGACAGGCGGAACCGCTTTGACAGAAAAAATCGCTTCCAGTTGGAATCGTCCCTGCTTAATTCTTTCGAAATCAACAACGGACAGTCCCGTCCCGAAACTGAGGGACTTTATCGACCAGAATCGTATCGAAACACTGAACATTGCCGGGCCGCGCGAATCAGGCGAGCCCGGAGTCGGCGAATTTGTTCGCTGGATCCTCGACGAAGCTATCGACGTTGAACCATCCTGATTACCCCTCTCTGAACCAAATCCAAATCATGGAATCGCAATCGAGTGAAACTGCCCCTGCTCAAACCCCGTCGCAGAAAGAGCAACTCAAGGAGGAGATCCTCCGCAACCTGACCCGGAACCAGGCTCATAGTCCGGAGTCGGCGACGAAGGGAGACTGGTGGCGTGCCGTCAGCCTCGCTGTCCGCGGTCGCATGCTGGAGAAGGCAACCACCCAGCACCGATCTCACCGCCAGAACAACGTGCGCCGTGTTTATTACCTTTCGCTCGAATACCTCATGGGGCGTCTCCTTGAGAATAACCTCGTCAGCCTGGGGCTTTTCAATGATTGCAAGGAAGTCGTCGCCGAGCTCGGAGTCGACTTTGATGACATGCTCGAACAGGGCCCGGACATGGGGCTGGGCAACGGCGGCCTCGGCCGTCTTGCCGCCTGTTTCCTTGATTCCATGGCCACACTTGATCTTCCGTCAGTCGGCTACGGCATCAACTATGAGTTTGGTCTCTTCCGTCAGAAGTTTGTCGACGGCAAGCAAGTGGAATCTCCCGACGAGTGGCGCCGCTTCGGTAGTCCCTGGGAGATCTGCCGACCTGAGTATTCGGTTGAAGTTCCGATCTACGGTCACGTCGAAAACCAGTTCGACGAGCTGGGTCAGGGGCGCCCGGTCTGGACCGGTACCCGGTCCATCCTCGGCGTGCCGTGGGATGTGCCTATCGTCGGTTACGAAGGTTCTTCGGTAAACTTCCTTCGTCTTTGGGAAAGCACCGCCTCCAAGGATTTTGATTTAGATATTTTCAACCGTGGGGGATACACCGAGGCGGTTCGTGAGAAGGCTGAGAGCGAGTCCATCTCCAAAGTGCTTTATCCGAATGATTCGACTGAAGCGGGTAAGGAGCTTCGTCTCGTGCAGCAGTATTTCTTTGTCGCCTGCTCGTTACACGACATCATCAAGCGTCACCGCCGCACTAACGACACCTGGGACAGCCTTCCGGAGAAAGCTGCGATCCAGTTGAACGACACGCACCCTGCTGTGGCAGTGCCGGAACTGATGCGCATCCTCATCGATGAGGAGTTGCTCCCCTGGAACCAGGCCTGGGAAATCTGCACCAGGACTTTTGCTTACACCAACCACACCCTGCTTCCCGAAGCGCTCGAGAAGTGGAGCGTGCCGCTCTTCCAGAAAGTGTTGCCGCGCCACCTCCAGATCATCTTCGAGATCAACAAGCGTTTCCTCGAAGACGTGGTCGAGGCCAAGTGGCCCGGTGACAACCAAAAGAAGCGTGCCCTTTCCATTATTGAGGAAGGCTCGCCCAAGATGATCCGCATGGCTTACCTTGCGGTGATTGGCTCTCATACCACCAACGGTGTTGCGGCGCTGCACACGCAGTTGCTCAAGAAGCATCTCTTCCGCGATTTCGACGAGCTCTATCCCGGCAAGATCCAGAACAAGACCAACGGCATCACTCCGCGTCGCTGGCTCAAGGCTTGTAACCAGGAACTCTCTGACCTGATCGACACCAAGATCGGCAGCGACTGGCCCGGTGATCTTGATAAGCTCCAGGACCTCGCCCAGTTCGCCGATGATCCTGCCTTCCAGGAGGCGTTCATGCAGGTGAAGCTCAATAACAAGGTCAAGCTCGCCGCCCTGATCAAGGAACGCTGCGGAATTGAGGTGAATCCGAACGCATTGTTCGATGTGCAGATCAAGCGTCTCCACGAATACAAGCGTCAGCACCTTAACCTGCTCAATATCCTGACACAGTACCGTCGGCTCATCCAGGATCCGGATCTCGACGTCGTGCCCCGTGTCTTTGTCTTCGGTGCCAAGGCGGCTCCCGGATACACCCTCGCCAAGGAGATTATTCACGCGATCAACGCGGTCGGTGAAAAGATCAACAACGACCCGCGCATTGGAGACAAGCTCAAGGTCGCGTTCATTCCGAACTACGGTGTCAGTGCGGCTGAGGTTATCATCCCGGCAGCCGATATCTCCGAGCAGATTTCCACTGCCGGTAAAGAAGCCTCCGGAACCGGTAACATGAAGCTGGCTCTCAATGGTTCACTCACTCTCGGTACGCTCGACGGAGCCAACGTCGAGATTAAGGAGGAAGTCGGTGATGAAAACATCTTCATCTTCGGCCTCACCGTCGACGAAGTGGAAGCGCTCTGGAAAGAAGGTTACTGCTCGATCGATTATTACTGGGCAGACGAAGAGCTTCGCGCCGTGATCGATTGGCTCACGTCTGATTACTTTGCCCCGAAGGGCTCCTTCGATGGAATCCGTCACACCTTGCTTGATGGTGGTGACGCCTACCTCGCGCTGGCCGATTACAAGGCCTACGTGGAAGCCCAGGGCGAAGTCGACAAGGCTTATCGTGACAAGGCCGGTTGGGCCAGGATGGCAATTCTTAATACGGCCCGCGTCGGCAAGTTTTCCAGTGACCGCACCATCCGGGAATACGCGGACGATATCTGGAAGCTGCCTTCCGTTAAAGTGTAGTGACAGGGTCGCGCCTCCGCTGTGCCGCGACTTTTGATTGAATGGAAGAACTTGCGGCGAAGCACGTCCTGCTGGACATCGAGATCATTACCCTGATCGCACTCGCGATCGGGGTGACGCTCTACGCGGTGATTCGTCGTCAGTCCGCCAATCCGATTCCGTCGACGCCTCACTGGGACGTCTACGATCTCGGATTGATGTTCTTTCCGGCCATCATGTTTTTGATGGGTCCGTTCCTGATGGTTTCGGCTGCGGGAGCGGAACAGGAGAGTGCACCGGGAGATGCGACTCCGGGATACGGAGTGCTCCTCTTCAATCTCGGGATTTACGTCTTCGTTCTCATGATGGTGCACGCCGTCGTGGAGTGGATTCGCCTGCGCAGTATGAAGGAGGTTTTCGGGCTCACTAAAGTGGGTCTGCCTCAAATCATTGTTTACACCATTGTCGGCGGCGTGTTTTCCGTCCTGATCTGCGTCTGGCTTGTTGGCACGATCTCTGAATACTGGATTGGTGGGATGTTCGACGGGCTCCAGGAACAGGCTCCGGTTCGCAGCCTGCAGGAGGCTGAATCCCACACCTTTATTTCGCTCGCCGTCTTCGCTGCAGTCGTCGGGGCGCCGGTGGCGGAGGAGTTTCTCTTTCGCGGCTACATGTATGGTGCACTCAAGAATGCGACCGGAAGACTCTTTGCTACGGTTGTCATCAGCCTGCTTTTCGCGGTGGTGCACGGCAACCTGCCGGCGCTGCTACCGCTCTTTGTGTTTTCCCTGATTCTCTGTGTGGCCTACGAAATGTCGGGCAGCCTCTGGGTGCCGGTAGGGCTGCATGCTTTCTTCAACGGGACGAATATTGTGTTGATGCTGACCCAGCAGGCGGTTGATTAACAACATGGGTGAAGGCAGCGAGCGTCTCAGCGAACTGGGCGAGAACCAACTCGTCGAGCGCATCATTGCGTCGCTGCCGAGCGATGTCAGCATCATTGTCGGAGCCGGGGATGACTGCGCCGTCGTCCAGGTGGACGAAAGTGGGGAAGGACCATGGCAATTGCTTAAGACCGATTGCCTCATCGAGGGTGTGCACTTTCTTTCCGGGACCGATCCCGAGCTGGTCGGTCGCAAAGCGATCAACCGGGTTCTCAGCGACATCGCTGCGATTGGCGGTCGACCGCGTCATGCTGTTGTCACCCTGGCCTGCGATGCCGACCGCGGTGTCGAGGAAGTTGAAGGCTGGTATGCCGGGATCAACGCGGCCGCTGCGGCTGCTGGTTGCTTTGTGGTCGGGGGCGAGACCGCTCGATTGAACGCGACCGGCGTCATGATTTCGGTTGCCATGACCGGTGAGGTGGAGCGCGATCGCTGCGTCTTGCGCTCCGGGGCCAAAGTCGGCGATATCATCGCTGTGACCGGAAGGTTGGGAGGTTCCTTCGAAAGTGAACGACATCTCACTTTTGAGCCACGGCTAGCCGAAGCCCGGTGGCTCGTTCAGCATTGCCTGCCTAATGCGATGATGGATTTGAGTGACGGGTTAGGATCGGATCTCCCGCGTATGGCTGCGATGAGCGGCATCGGCTTTGATGTCGAGCTCGAGCAGATACCCTGTCATGAAGGCATCGGTATTGACGCTGCTGCCGGCGAAGGGGAAGACTACGAATTGCTAATGGCGTTTTCTCCTGCGACATGGGAGAAGTTAGAGACCCGGTGGCAGGAGCAGTTTCCCGATGTGCCGATCACTCCGATCGGAACTTTTGTGGAAGGAGAAGGTGGGGAACTGCCCAAAGGGTGGGAACACTTTGTCAGCAATTCATAGAAATGGGTGAAATTTTTGTTAGAGCCAGTTCAGAAGCTGAAATGATCGCCGCCGGCACATCGCTCGCGGCGGATCTGGAGGCGGGCGATGTCGTTGCCTTGAACGGTCAGCTCGGAGCCGGTAAAACTCATTTCAGTAAAGGCATTGTTGCCGGCCTCGGTTCGGGTGACGAGGTGACCAGCCCGACCTTTGCTCTCGTCCAGGAATACCACGGCGGGAGCCTGCCGGTGTTCCACTTCGATTTTTACCGCCTCGATGAAGTCAGCGAACTGCTGCGTCTCGGTTGGGATGAGTACCTTGACGAAGACGGCATCCTGCTCGTGGAATGGGCTGACAAATTTCCGGACGTGTTGCCTGAGGGCACGCGCTGCTTTGACCTCACCATTGAAGACGACGGCAGTCATGTCGTCACCGAACGATGATCCTCGGTATTGAAACTGCCACTCCCAGGGCTTCGCTCGCGCTCTACGATCGCGACGCGGACGAAGTGTTGTGGTCGCGCGACTTCACCACCGAGCGGGCTCACAACGCGGTCATCTTTGAGCCGGTTTCCGAAATGCTGGAGCAATATCGCGATCAGCTCACCGGCATCGTTGTCGGCGTTGGTCCGGGTTCTTACAGTGGTGTTCGCGTCGGTATTGCGGTGGCAAATGGACTCGGGCTTTCACTCGGTGTGCCGACGATGGGACGCTCTTCTCTCGAAGCGTGGGATGTCAGCGAAGACACCTACGT
Source organism: Verrucomicrobiales bacterium (assembly GCA_013213905.1). Taxonomy (GTDB): domain Bacteria; phylum Verrucomicrobiota; class Verrucomicrobiia; order Verrucomicrobiales; family DEV007; genus Arctic95D-9. Next base: position 11,257 of record JABSSQ010000007.1, read on the forward strand.
GGTCATCAGTGACGCGCGCCGCAAGTCGTATGCCGTTGCTGAAGTGATCGATCGTCGCGTCACGGGCGAACCGGATCTGATCGATGCGGAAGTGCTTGAGGCGAAATTGTCGGAGCTCGCTGCCGGTGGCGTCCTGCTTTACTCCGCTGATTCTAAGGTCGTCGAAGCTTTTGCGAGCGTGAGCCTGGCGCACCCCGATGCCGCTCAGCTCGCAGAACGAGCTGGTCAGTTAAGTCCCGCCGACTGGCCCGAGGCCCCGCTGGAACCACATTACTTGCGTGCCCCGTACATCACGACGCCTAAAAAGAAGGCGCTGGGATGATGAGGCCAGAAGGCGGGGGGAGAAATCTTGATCAGCCGCGTGAGTGAGACATCAGGCGCATGGTTTCGTCGAGAGCGTGACGGTAAAACCAGGCGCGGCGATTGTCGTCATACTGCTTGCCGGCTTCGGCCACCTTGCCGAGGGCTTCGCGCGCTTTGCCGTCGAGGCTCTCCATCTCGGAGAGAGAAAGGATTGCGCTCTCGTAGAGCTCCGCACATTCGGTAATCTTGCCGCTGTTGTAGAGCGGGACACCTTTTTCGATCGCTGCGGCAATGACGTCAGCAGCGCTCTGGTTCCCGACACTGGTATTTTTCAGGGAGGGAGCCTTGTCAGATTCCGAGCATGAACCGCAATCAGAAGCCTTGTTCGCAAACCCAATCACGGAATCGATCACGTGGATGACACCGTTGCCGCCGTCAATACCGGCAGAGCGAATTACGGATCCGTTCACGGTGAAGAGACCATTGTTGATGGCGAACTCCAGTTCAGAACCGCTGAGTGACTTGGCCGCCTTGGCGTTGAGCGCGTCACCGGCGGATACCTTGCCGGACACCACGTGGGTGGTGAGCAGTTCGATGAGCTGCTTGCGGTTCTCTTTCTTGAGCAAGCTCTCCACCGTGCCCTCGGGGAGGGCGGCGAAGGCTTCGTCGGTGGGAGCAAAAACCGTCAGCGGATCTTTTCCGGTGAGGGCTGGAGCCAGTCCTGCTGCTTCAGCGGCTGCAAGAAGCGTCTTGAAGGAGCCAGCGCCCTGGGCGGTGGTCAGTAGGTTGGCTTCTTTTGGCTTCGGGAGCAAGACCGAGTCGATCACATGAATCTTGCCGTCAATGGCTCCGATGTCGGCTTCGAGCAGGGTAGCGTCGTTCACTTTCACAGCGCCGTCACGGAATGCGACCTTGATGGGAGACTTCTCAACCGTTTCGACGTTTCTGGACCCTAGCGCTGCTGCAAGGTTCAGATCTCCCGGATGGACGTGATAGGTCAGGACCTGAACGAGGCGATCCTTGTTTTCTGGTTTGAGGAGAGATTCCACGGTGCCCTTGGGCAATCTCGCGAAGGCATCATTAGTGGGGGCGAACACGGTCTTCTTATTATCCCACTGGAAGAAGGTGGTCAGCTTGGCAGCGTCGAGAGCCGCTTTCAGGGTGGAGAAGCGCTCGTCGGAGGCAACCAGGTCAATGATGGACCCGGTGTTGGACTTGGCCTCGGTCGCCTTTTTTTCGTCAGGAACCTCCGTTTTTCGCTCGGTTAATTTGCCTTGGCCTTTTCCGTAAGTGCGGATGTATTCGACTTCAAGGTTGAAGGGGCCGGTCACCTTGTCGCCAATGAGCAGGCCCATCTTGCGGACGACGGAAGGGTCAAATTCCTTGTCGGGCAGGCTCATGCCACGCCAGCCACCTTTGAGATCGGAAAAAGGGATTTTGATTTGCTGCCACTTGCCAGCCTCGGGCGTGAAATCGCCGGAAAAAGAAATCGGCATTCCGCGAAAGGTTGAGGAGGACTCGAGTCGGATGGTGTAGGTGCGACCGTCACCCCTCGCTTTAAGGAGGATGCCCAGATCTTTGCTGAGATTGCGATCGATCCCTTCGCTGCGGATCGAAGTAAACCCCCCGTTGTTTTCCAGAGACAAAGTGCCTGAGAAGTTCAGGATACCCTCGTCAGAAATGGTAAAATTCCCCTTCGAAAGCCCTCCCATGACGCCGTCATTAACAACCTCCCAGTCTACGCCATTAGGGTCATCAGCCGTAAATTCCGCCAAACTCTGCCCGCTCCAGGAGCTTGCTTCAGTCTGGTCGGCCGTCACATTAAAAGCAGTCATGAAAACACAACCAATCACAGTGACGGTGAGATAATAGTAAAACGGTTGGCTTGATGAAAAATTCATGACTCGGGTTACGGAGTCAGCTATTTTTCAGGATGTAGTGAAAATGCGGACTGTTTAAGACAGATATTTTGGGAACCGAATTGGTCTACTGTTCGTAGCCGAGTTTTTTTGGTGTCCTGCGGTGGTGTCGCCGGTCCTGGAGTTAGGGTTCTTTCGCGGCATGGCTTTCAGTTGGCAGAAGGATTAGTTCGCTTCTGTGTCGGCTCCTGTTGGAAGTGTGTAGAGTTGGCTGTTAGTTTAAGGATTATCAATCGTTCCGGTCCGTTCAGAGAGAGCGTGACAAGATGAACTAGCGGGCGTATCAGTATAAGTATGCTTACAATGCTTAAAACAGCCTTACCCGTTTTCTGGATTTTTCTGGTCGCCTTCGGCTTCCACTCGCCCGTTCTAGCCTGCACCGGAATTATTTTGAAGAGCGAAGACGGAATCACCGTTCCGGCTCGAACCATGGAGTTCAGCTTTGACATTCACTCGAATATCCTTGTGGTCCCGCCAGGAACAAAGATCACTACATTAGTCCTCGACGAGGAAAGGGAAGGGTTCACCTACACAGCGAAGTATGGTTTTGCCGGGGCGAACGGCCTCGACAAGCCCATTGTCTTTGACGGGGTCAATACGGCGGGGCTGTATTACGGGGCCTTTTATTTTGCCGGTCACGCTGTCTTTGGTGAGGTGAACGATCAAAACCGCGACCGTGCGGTCTCCAGCGAAGAGATGGGAAATTGGATTCTGGGGCAGTTCGCCTCCGTTGACGAAGTCATTGCAGCGCTAGACACTATCGAGGTGGTCGGGTCTTTCGTCGAAGAAATTCAGAGCGTGGCTCCCTTCCACTACGCGCTTTCCGATGCTTCGGGGAAGTCGGTCGTCGTCGAATACACCGCTTCGGGACTCGCCGTCCACGAAAATTCCGTCAATGCTGTAACTAACACACCTACTTACGACTGGCACCTTACCAATTTGCGAAACTACGTGGGGTTGACGCCGTTCAATAAAGAAACGATTGAAGTGGGCTCTCTGAAAATCACGCCGTTCGGGGAGGGAACTGGCATGATTGGTTTGCCGGGCGATATGTCTTCGCCGACACGCTTTGTTCGCGCGGTGGCTTTCGCCAACACCTCGCTCCCATCGCCAACCGTTGATGATGCCATCTTCAAGGCTTTCCATATCCTGAATGTTTTTGATATACCCAAAGGGGCGATTCGTAACCCAGCTCATCAGAATCTTGCCGACTACACTCTGTGGACGTCGGCTGCAGACACTGGTAACCGGGTCTACTATTACAAGACGTATCAAACTCAGGCGGTCGAATCGATTGATGTGGAGAAAGCCGTCCAAGGCCTGAGCGGGCCGAAGGTCATTACGATGGAAAGCGGATTTCAGGTGAGAGACCGGACCGCGGACGTTAAGTCGGATTAGTTGACTCCTTGAGGGGCGATGCTTGGGGCGCTCGAATTGGAGGGCGAATTGGAGGCGGAAACTCGAAACCGTTTCAACGTTTTTTAGTCTTTCCCTTTCTCCGGATGGCCTGTTCTATTGACTCATACCTGCGGCGCCTTCACGCCCCGGTTTTAGCGTTATTCCAGATTCTTTCGGTGTGGTCTGCCGATGGCAGTAGCAAAGCGATTCATCCTAATATTGTAATACTTCTGGGTGACGACATCGACCGCGACACGCTCGGTCCCTGGGGTGGCGAAGCGATCACGCCGCACCTTGATCAGCTTGCCGCCGAGGGAGTTAAGTTCAATCGCTGCTACGCCACGGTCGCCATGTGCGCACCGTTTCGCCAGGAGCTCTACAGTGGCCGCACCCCGTGGCGGACCGGGGCGATGCCGAATCATTCCCAGTCATCCAAGGACACCAAGAGCCTGCCGCACTACTTAAAGCCGCTCGGCTACCGCGTCGCTCTACTCGGCAAAGGCCACATCGGACCGCAGGAAGCCTATCCTTTTGAAAAGCTTGGCAACATTCCCATGCGAGAAGACGCAAACCCCATCGCGCTGGAACGTGCCGGGAAATACATGGCCGAGGCTAAGGAAGCCGGCGAACCGTTCTGCCTCGTCGTCGCGTCACATGATGGTCACGCGCCCTTTCACACCCACGGCGATATGAGTGCTTACGACCCCGCTAAGCTGAGCCTTCCGAAGGATGCGATCGATACGCCCGAGTATCGCCACAACCTGCACGGCAATTTCGTTGAAGTGACCAACCTCGATAAGCTGCTCGGCGGCCTGCGTGAGCTCATTGCTGAACACGAGCTGACCGAGGACACGCTCGTCATTTTCTGCTCCGAGCAGGGCAATCAGTTTCCCTTTTCCAAGTGGACCTGCTTCGACGGCGGCCTCGCTTCCGGTTTTGTAGCGGCCTGGCCCGGGGTGATCCCGGCCGGCATCGAGAGCGAGCCCATTCTCCGGCTCTCTGATATCACTCCCAGCCTAGTCGAAGCGGCCGGAGGCGAGATCAACGCCGACGACTTTGACGGCGAGAGCCAGTGGGCCAACTTCAAAGGCGCTAACGAAAAGGTGCATGACTATACCTTTGGTGCCTTTTCCAACTGCAACATCATCGACAACCGCGAGCGCGTTTTTCCGATCCGCTCGATCCGCGATGAACGCTACACCCTGATCTGGTCACCAAAAGCTGAGGCGGAAGTGACGTCCAACACCACCCTGACCAAAGCACTCGCCTTGCTCAACGGCGAGGACATCAAAGGAGAGTTCGATCCCGCCGCTTCCTGGTTGGTGAAGTTGGAAACTTCGGCTGATCCGTTGCACAAGCAATTGGTCAGGCGTCTTCACCATCGTCCCGAGTGGGCGCTCTATGATCGTGAGTCCGATCCCAATGAGTTGAGCAACCTCGTCGGCAACCCGGAATACGCCGAAGTGCAGGAGCGCTTGCAGGGCGCCCTCGAGGCGTGGCTCTCGAGGTGGGGTGATGAAGACCCGGTCGCGACGGAGACTGGTTTCGTGAAGCCGAACAACAAAGCGAAGGCCAAGGGTAAAGAAAAAGCCAAAAAGAAGTGATTCGCGTATGGCGACACTCTATCTCGGCATTGATGTTCAGTTGCTACGCCCACCGGCGTGGATGGCGCTCGATGAGTCGCTGATCCAGGTCGACTCGGGATGGCTGGGGGAAGTGGGTGATTCCTTTGAGACGATTTGCGGCGAGGCTGTTGCCGTGGTCGAGCGACTGCAGCAGTCAGGGCACGAGGTTCACATCGGAATCGACAGCCCGCGATGTCCGTTGCCGTCGCCCCGGGAGTGGTATTGGGATGGGAAGAAAGAAGATTGGCGTCCGCGTCGTCCTGCTGAAAAGGGCAGGGGACGTCACTGTGAGGTCATTGTCAGGGCCCTCGGGCTCGCCAATCCGCAGTGGACGCCGTCGCTGGAGGACAGTCCTGACTGGATGCGCCTGGGCTATGCGCTCTTTGATTCGCTCGAACCCGCTTCGTCGGCCGTGCACGAAGTCTTTCCGTCTGCTTCCTACACCATGTGGCAGGATGATCCGAAAACGCCAACGATGACAATCGATGTTTCGCAATTTCAACGAGGCCCCAAGGACATGATCGATGCTGCCGTTGCCGCGATGACGGTGCGCGAGTATGATCAGGAGCGAGGGACAGCGGTCGGCGTGGATGGGTTGGGGAGCATCCTCTTGCCGAAGCCAATTCTGTATGCTCCTGCCGCCCTGCTTGAGTGGCCTGGTTGAATCGAGGGCGAAGCCGGCAGCCCTGAAAGGTAGCCTCCTCTCGCCGAGAGGAGGGAGGTATGGCTCAACGCCTCGGCGAGGCGTTGCTACCTGGGTTCCGGCGTGAATTGTGACGGAAGCCTGAAGGTGTGACGGCCATGTTTCATGGCGGGCGAAACCGGCAGTTTTGAAAGGTAGCCTCCTCTCGCCGAGAGGAGGGAGGTATGGCTCAACGCCTCGGCGAGGCGTTGCTACCCGGGTTCCGGCGTGAATTGTGACGGAAGCCTGAAGGTGTGCTCTTAACTCGACTTTTCGTCCACGAAGCGGCCGAAGCGGTTGGAGAGGATGAAGAAGGTCGGAGCCCAAAGCCCGACAAAGATGCCAAACCGCTCGGCGTGAGCTTTCGTTTCCGGCTCTGTGCCACCGGTGAGAAACCAGATCGCGATTGAGCCAATGATGGAAGCAAAGCCAAGGATGAAGCAGACCTTGCTGAGACCGTTGAGTTGTTCTGTCTTCATAACGCGGGTTACGCAGCCAAAATCGAATCCGGTTGAAGCCAGAGTGTGGCGCAACTCTCATGGAACTCATATGACGGGACGCTCGTAATCCTCTAATCTTCGGAGCGAAGGTAGCCTCCTCTCGCCGAGAGGAGGGATGCCGAAATTCAACGCCTCGGCGAGGCGTTGCTGCCCGCGCTGCCGCGCGAGGCATGCCACGAGTTCGGAAGTCAGCGTTTCAGTATTTCGCTACTTCAGCCTTTCCGGGATTCCCCTCAAAACCGATACGATATTGAAGTTCGCATGCCCGAAAAATTGCCTGCGGCAACAGGTAACCCGTCGGTCCCTAGGCTGTCGCTGTCGATGTAGAAGTATCCGCCGTTGAGAGCTAGTCCACGGGCAAGGTCGTAGCGGAAACCAGCTGTATAGGTTGTTTCGAGATGACTGCCGTTGGTTTGGGAAAGCATCACACCTGCGGCGGTGGTGAGAGCCTCGAATTTGTAGCTCACGCAGACGCTACCGGCGATGCGATCGAAGCGCGCAAAGTTGGCGTAGGGGTTAAACCGATCCCACGCCCCGGCAACTTTAAAGTTCCAGCTACCGTAGGCGATGTCGTAAGCCGCGGTGATCCCGTTGCGCTCGTAGCGGTTCATGAAATCCCCGCCATGATAGTCGAGCGACCATGAATCTTTGCGCGTCCTCGTCGGGCTGCGATAGAGCAGGCTGACATTGTAAGTGTTCCCGTCTTCATCAATAGCGGCATCAACGAGGAAGCTGCTGTAGCGAGCCCGGTAGCGAAAGGCTCGCCCCCCCGGCGGGGAGAAAAACCCGTCGTAAAACAGCGTGGCTTCCCCGGCGAGGCCGGTGCGACCGGAAATCAGCAGGAGGTTGCGGTCGTCAAAGTCACCGTAGGAGATTTGACCCCATCGCCCTCGGAGGTAGATGTCAAAGCGGGTATCGTTAAAGTTGAAATTAGACGAACTGGCGCCGTCAAAAATGACTCGTCCATCGATCCCGTAGGCAACTGAGTTCGGCATCCGGCGGGTGACGCGCAGATCGGTGATACCGGCGTAAAATGCCTCCCAGCCTTCATTGCCGGGAATGAGGCCCTGAGTGTCAACCGCGTCGAACAGGTAGCTACCCCCGCCAAGGATCGCACCCTGGAGCAGTAAGGTGTGGTCAGCTACCTCCCACGCGATCGGTTTTTGGAAGGTGGAGGGCGGGCCGAGACGACGATCAAATTCCGAAGCGAGTCGGGTTGCCTGTTGCCCCACCAACGACATCGTCGACAGCGTGAACGTGATCAGGGCCCCGATCACGCCGACCGGGCCCCGCCTGTTGGAACCATGATTGAATAATCGAAACATCACCCTAGCCAATTCGATTCAGGTAGTTGCGGTGCACGTGCTCACCGATGTTCTTGCCCATGCGGAGGCCTTCAATGTTGTCGGCCTGCCAGTGAACGCCGCCGTAGATTCGGCTCATGCCGTTCTCATCTTCCAGGGTGGTGATGTCTGAATAGTGACGCTTGGCGCTCTTAAGCTGGTCGGGCCAGTTGACCGTGTCGAGCGCTTCTAGTGTGATTGAAATTTTGTCGCTACCGAGGAAGCGGCGCAGGACCTGAGCGCCGGCGGCGGAAAAGGTGGAGTGACCCGAGACGTAGGCGGGGAAGGGAGGCGTCGGGATCAGGGTGGTCCAGCGACGATCGCATTTCACGCGGGGATCTGAATTGCCGAGTGAATCTGCCGAGTAGCGGATCGCTGTTTCGGGGCGGAAGACATCGTAGTAATACTTCGAGTGCCACGCCGAGATGCCGGCGTCAGCCATGGCGCAGCTCATCTGGGCGAAGAGCTGGGCGCGTTCGATGAGTGAGTCGTAGTTGCGCTGCTTAAGAATGACCATGCCAGTGTGCAGCCAGGCTGCCGGAACGGTGCCGCCGCGCGGACCGTCTTCCCAGAAGAAGGCGATCTCGTGTTGATCGTCGGTGCGGACCGTTGAGTTCGAGCCGCCGAGGGTGTGGACCTCTTCAAACTGATCGGCGAATTCCTTCGACTTCACGTCGGGGAAAGCCTTCACTGCGAACTGCTCCTTCGAGCGGAGTGCGAAAGGCTCCATGTTCCCGAGATTGGGAAAGAGGCCGCGCTCGTAGGTTTCGAAGCGAGGACCGATCGTGGTCTTGTAAAAGGGGCCGGTGTTGGACCAGCTGTCGATCGTCTTGCGGGGGTTGTAGCTCGGGTCAAAATAGAAGTTCACCTTCTCGGCATTGCCGCCGTCGATGGTGCGCTTCGACTGCACGATCTTGCCGACGTGACGTCCCCAGGCAACCCCGGCATCGATGTGACCCCCACCTCCCCGCGAGGCGAGTTCGGCACCCCCATAGAGGCTGTAGCGCTTGAGGTAACGACCGAGGTCCACCTCCATCGGCGTCTGCAGGGCCTCCGATGCCGCAATCGACACCGCCGCCGCGTAGGCCGCGTCCTGGGAAATGCCTTTCGGGGCCCGCCCGATTTCCGGGTAAGGATTGTGGTATCGACCGTCGGCGCCATTGACCGCAAGAAAGCCGGCGAGGTGACCCATCGCATAGACCCGTGAGGCCAGCGGCGGCCCGATGGCCTGGTCCCGCACCCCCTGGAACATGACGTCGCTCCAGTAATAGTCCGCCGGGATCGGTTCGGTCGGATTCACCAGCCCGGTCAGGTAAGAGCGATTTGATCCTACCGGAGCCGCACAGCCGCCGAGGGCACCGCCTGCTGCTGCGGTTACCAGGCGAAGGAATGATCGTCTTGAGAGGTTCATGGCTATTCCCAGGTAACTCCGACAGATAGGAGAAAAGAGCTGCCGAAAATTCGAATATTTTACAACAGTTATGGTATTTCCGCAAACTTAGATTTACAGAAATCTGAAGCTTGGGGGATCCGATCGTTTCCTAAATTTTTTGGGGAGGCACTAGTTAGACTGCGGATGGTCATCGCTGATGAGAGGCTGGATTGAGGTGGGGGATGAACCAAGTAGAGGCTCGTTCGCACCGGCAAAATAGGGAGGACTTTGCCCGTAAAAATCAGTGGATGCTTTGTAATTGTTTCTTCGAAACGATGAAAGGCAGTGGCGAATTGCCCTCCATTGTGAAGACAACGGAAAAGTTGGAATGATGAAAAGTCTCCCACCAGGCGATGCACGACCTTGAGTAAGCTATCGGTCACATCGGAGGAGTAAAAATTGCAAACGTTTAACAACGGCTCCCCGTGGTGCAATTTGAGGTCGATGCGAAAGTTCAGTTTGCCCGTTGGGTATTATGGACCGGGAGCCTTGAGACGGTAGTAAGTGTTTTTGAGGCTACAAAAATTCTATATCGTTACTGGAGATCCCTAAGTCGTAAGAAGATTCTGGCAGCGGTTCAATAGATGCGAACTATTTAGTGGCCTGCAGCCCGAGGAATCTCCTTCTACATTGCTTCCCACCCCATCTGCCGGAGGCTCAGCCTTTCCCTGTCCAAGAACATCGCCTCAGTCTTTATCCGAATCTTTTCCATCTCTGTTGGTCCTGTAGCGACCACGGTATCGAATGCGAACCTGCCCGGACTCGAATTCGTGAAAGCTCTTTAACCCAGCTGTCGGTCGGGAACCTATCTGGCAGATTGGGCTGTCTGTCAGGCGTTCAGTATTTCTCGCTCCGGAAGCTGACTGAGCTCAGACTTTCCGGCGGGTGGGCATGGATTAGAAGTCCCGGGTCGCTGGCGCCCTTTCAGGGGCTGTCAGCTTGACTGCGGATTCCGTTATTCTCGCTTGTTTCCGCTGTCGCAAGCTGCCCCCCGATGCGTATCACAGAGGGCCGTTTAAGGAATTCGTTAGGACTGGACTAGCGGACCGGGATATTTCTCAGGGACTGCTGATAATTGGAGTCACGTCATCGATGTCCTGTGTCTTCGCGGCATCAAGAGCGATTCGAATCGGCTCAGAGAAGGCAGTGAAGTCTATTTTCTTCAGATCGATCTGGCGGATCCGGCGGTTGTGCATGGTGTGGTATTGCATCACGAGGTTTCTCGTGTCGTAGCCGGTCGTCCATATGGTGGAACTCCGCATGTTGTCGGAACTTGCCTCACCACCTCCTTCGGCAGAACCCAGCGGGAGGTTGAAGTTGTCGAGGATGCGAAACAGTTCATACATGGTCTCCTCACCAGTCTCGGTTTGCCGGGCCGTCTGGGTAGCTGCGACGGCACGGACAAATCTTGACGGCGGGGTGTTGTCCCCCGGCAAGCCGATCATCCCTGAACCCCCGCCCAGAGGAGCAAAGTCCATGTTCTCGATCCTTTTTGCCGGTAGGGCGACATGCGATAGATTTAAATAGTTTCGGAGATTGGTGAGATGCCAGTCATAAGCCGGGGCATTGGTGATGCATCCAAGAGGTGCCTCGAACAGCTGCACCTCGTTGTCTACAAATTCCACAATGATGGCCTTGCCGCTCGAGTCAGTCGCGATGAAATGAATCGGTGGAGCAATCCCGATCGCGGGTTCTACAGTGCCAATGACGTAAAGTTCGAGCATGGCTTTCCTCACCTCCTCGATGTTCTTGCATGTCGTTAGCAGAAACTGGACGATATCGACAGCTTCAATGGTCTTGGGCTGCCGGTCTGGATTCACCTCAGGATATTTGGCGAAGCCAGGGTGATAGAAAGCGTTTATCGAAAGACCCTTTTCATTCATGCCATCGAGCAGAAAATCTTTCTCAATCGCATCCAGGCCAACGGTTCCCCAGATTGTCTTCCAGGTAAGACCCGGCTCACCATCACCAATTTTGCTTTGGATCTCGTAACCCCGCGGAATGAGGACCAATCGAGAATTCAGATCGAAAGTACCCCATTCCATGGTCCGTCCGAAAACGACGGCCCCGTCGTTGGCCCTCAGAGTAATTCCGGTGCAAGCGTTCGAAGGCGTAACGAAACAGGAGGCGGTGATTATGGAGATACCAAGTTTGAGTAAGTAAGATTTCATAGGGTGGCTGTATGATGAAGTAGGACGGTTCACGCCAACCCTGAATCCTATCGATCACCCTTCAATGATGCAAGTTATTTGCAATATTGGGGGTGTAATCAACTTCGCCACAGTAAGGTCCAGTCCAATGAAACGTGTTTCGATCCTAAGCTGGCTGTGCCCACCCGTGGTCGTGGACGTAACCCTAACACGAACACCTGTCTTACTTCCTTTGATACCATCGAATCGCATACCCTAGATGCATTGTCAGGAGGATGAAGGTCACGCCCACTGTGAACAGATGCAGGGTATTCCACAGCCCCATGTGGTCGTTGTCATTTGCGTCATTGATGAGGGGCACAAGTAGGAAGCAGACCATCATTCCAGATACCGTGGCCCCGTTCACGATCAGCCCCGCTTTTTGCTTTCGCGCCGTCACTGCGCCTACCAGCCCGAGGACCCCGATCAGGGCAAAAAAGACTGGCCAGAGAAACCTCAATAAAACCGCCGCTGGTTTCACGTCGATCGCCATGTTGATTGCAGGAGCGACAATAGCGGATTGAAAAAGGATGAGAGTAGCGATTATCACCGAAAGAAAGCGCGGGAACGAAGCCATGGTGTTAAGTGTTGATACGACGTGTTACGGGGGAGAGTTGGCCTTTTATGAGCCGAAAAGCCGAACGGATCTGGAGAGGGATTCGTTAGAATCCGGTTTTTGAACCGTTTGATTTCAGTTGATCAATGAGATTGTGCTCGCGAAGCGCTCCATTACACCGAGAATTTCTATTCGCTTCGTCACGCACTTTGATCAGTCCAAAGCCTTCTGCCACGGCATCCGAGTAGAATACGTTTTCCGAGTGCTGCGTGGTGAAGCGAGAAAGCTGAGACGCGGGTCGGAGCGGGCCTCGAAGGAGGTGGAAGAGTGACACGGATGGGAGCGAGCGAAGCAGCTGTAACGAGCCGAATCACACGGGAAATGATTCGAGGGGGGGCGGGATCTGAAAAGGTGAAAGGTGAAAG
>JABSSQ010000007.1:23642-42944 GCA_013213905.1 Verrucomicrobiales bacterium
GTGAAAGGTGAAAGGTGAGATCGGGGGCGTGAGGCTTGGAGCTGTTTCGTCTCATTCCTTCATCTCCCCCAGAATCCCCGCCGCGGCCTCAAGNCCGGATTGGATGGCGCCTTCGATGGACCCGCTACGGGTGTGATCGCCGCAGATCCAGACCCCTTGTTCACGACGGTTCCCGGCGGCGTGACCGGGGGGATCGATGGGCAGGGCCCGCGGGAGATGCTCGGTGCGGAGGTGGGTCCAGGCCTTGGCGGCTTCCCCGAACCAGTCGACCAGCTCGCGTTCGACGGCTTCGGTTAGGGTGGCGTCGGTGTCGTGATCACCGATCACGGAAATGGAGATGAGGGACTGGCCCTCGGGCGCGTAGCCGGGAGCAACGCGGGAGGGGACGCAGAGGTTATGGATCAGCCCCTCGCGGTCGCCACGGAGAGCGATGATGGGTTCGTCGAGGGGAGCTTCGTCGGCGGCGAAGTAGAGGCAGCTGGTGCGGTTCCACCGTGGCTGACTGCTGTGGCCGAGGAGTCGGGCTGTGGTTGACGCGTCGGTGGCGAGCACGATGGCCGTGGCGCGGTGGCGGGTGTCGGCCTCGTTCTCGATTCGGACATCGTCTCCTGCTTTGGCTCCGGAGCGGTCGGCAAGGGTGAAGTGATCGCCGGTGACGGAGGTGACGGGACTGTGGAGGTGGATCGCCGCATCGGGGAGTCGCGCCGCAAGTTGTTCGGGGATGGCCCGCATGCCGTTTTGCGGCAGGGTGGCCGATCCTGTGGTGAACATCTTGAAGGTGAATTCAAAGAGGCGGCTTGAGGTCGTGAGTTGGTCCTCAAGGAAGATGCCGCCGTAGAAGGAGCGGAAGAAGTCGTCGATGAACTGCTCGGAGAATCCGAAGGCTCGGAGGTAGTCGAGGGTGCTGGTCTCGGGGGCCGCCCAGATGTGATCGAGCGGTTTGCGGAGCAGGGAAAAGCGCAGTTTGGCGACGAGGCATTTGTCCCGCAGGTTGCCGACGGGAGCGAGGGCAGAAGAAACGAGGGAGGCCGGGTTGCGAAACACATCCCGCAGCGAGCGCAGCTTGCCGCCCTTCCAGACGAGAGCGCCGGGAGTGAAGGGGCGGAGGTCGAGGGCCTTGAGATCTAGCAGGGCGCCGGCCTCGGGATAGGCATCGAGGTAGACCTGGAAACCACGGTCGAGGAGAAATCCTTCCACCCGATCGGTGCGGACCCGACCACCGACCCCATCCGAAGCTTCGAAGACTTCGACCCGGCGCCCGGCTTCGTGCAGTTTCACAGCGCAGGCCAGGCCGGCTAGGCCGGCGCCGATCACAGCGACGTCGAGGGCGTGGGAATCGGGAGACTCTGGAAGAGGGCTCATATCGAGGGAGACGGGAGAGGACATCAGGTGGGCGCCCAGGGTTGGATTGGCTAGGGGCTTTCGTCTTCGAGCGTCCTACGGGTGACCTCGTGTCGATAGGTGAAGAGGCGGTCGAGTTTTCGCCTGACTAATGGCCCGCCAAAGAGGGCTCCGAGCCAGCCGAGAGGGAGACGGTAGCGAATCGAATCGACGAGCCGGGAGCGGTTCTCGTCTACGGGAAGGAAGTCGTGGCGGTGTTCCCAGAAAGCGAAGGGGCCGGATTCCTGTCGATCGATGAACCCGGTATCGGTGATCTCGTGAACGGCGACCCAGCGTTGTTTGAGCGGGCCGATTCCCACTTCGATGACGGCGCGAGCGCCGTCGCTGAGCGCGCCGGGGGATTCGAGGACGGTGGCTTTCTCCCAGGGGGGAGAGAGGTCTTCAAAGGCGCCTTCCCGAAAATGCCACTCCCGCAGGCGGGAGGCCGGTGCGTTGATGAGGGTCGATCGTTCGAAGGTGGAGTCTGGCATCGTCAGGGTTACGATGATCAGGCCGACTGCTGACCAGTTTTCGGGATTAATTGAGGTGGTTTTTTGGGGGAAGGCAGGGCGGTCGGATTGAGAGAGTGCCACCGGTCCTGCGCGACCCCGGCTGCTACTCTATCCAACTGAGCTAAGGGCACCTTTATAAGGTGCATCGCTTTGCGATGGAGATTGTCGGCCACTGCGCGGCGAAAAGTATTCGAACCAGCGACCGCCGGATTAGAAAGTCTTGCGCGACCCCGGCCGCTGCTCTATCCAGCTGAGCTGTGCCAAAAAGCGTTTTCCGAACATGCCCTGCTGGATTCGAACCAGCGACCGCCGGATTAGAAATCCGGTGCTCTATCCAGCTGAGCTAAGGGCACTTTTTGGAAGGCTGGCATTATCGCTGATTCACGACATTTCGCAAGCATGAGGGGAGAGCTAAATGGCAAAACGGCTACCTGCTAAACGGCCAGCAATCCCGGGAGCAAGATCAAGATTAAGAGCAGGATCAAGAGTGCCTCTCTTCGGTCGGCTTAAACTTTCCGCAACTGCCGCTTCAAGCTCGTGTGCAGTAGGAAGAACGCGCCGACCACGAATCCGAACATGGCCATCAGGTTGAGTCGCAGGGTCTCTACGTTGATCACCCGTGGCTTGTCATCCGGTCCCATTTTCTTCGGGTCGGGGGCGTAGCGGAACCTTCGCTCCTGCCCGAAGAAAACGTTGGGCGGGTTGTCGACGCGGCGGTAGTCCTGGCGTTCGACTTCGGCGCGGTTGTAGAGGTCCTGAACCTTTTCGTTGAGGTAAAGCTCGGTCGCGGTGTAGGTCCGGGTCTCTCCGTCTGACTTCGCAAAGTAGGGCTCGGGATCAAAGGTGAGTTCGTCGAGGGAGGTGCGAATGGCGGAGAGTTGCTTGCTGACGCTGCGCGGGTTTTCGCCTTCGAGGCCGTGCACGACGGCGAGGGCCTGCTTGAGCTGGTAAAGGTACTCGGACTGCTCGTCGGTCAATTTCTGGTCGAGCGGGATTTCGCTGAAGGCCTGAATCTCGGTCTCGATATGATTGGTCAGCACGCTGGCGGGATTGTGCTCGGCGTGCTCGATGATGACCGATTCGTAGCTCCAGCGCAGGGGCATGAGGTGACAGACGGGCGGTACCTTGAGCTTGCTGTCCTCTTCATCCTGATCACCGAGGAAGAAATGGGCGAAATTGAGGCTGCGGTTCATCTCGTCGTACTTAATCAAAGCACCGCCGAGGATGATGTTAGGAATAAGAATGAGCGGGATGATGTTAATCGCCGTCTTTGGGCTGCTGACCATCGAGGAAATGACGAGCCCGGCGGCAACACCGACAAAGGCGGTGAGGAACATCCAGGTGAGATTGGAGAAAAACATTTCTCGTATCCCGAGAATCGCGTCACCAATAATAAGGTAGATGACGCACTGGATCAGGGCAAAGAAGCCCAGCGAGATGTACTTGCTGATGATGTATCCCGTGACCCGGAAGCCGTGATGTCGCTCCCGCATGAGCAGGGCCCGGTCCCGGATGATTTCCTCGGCTGAGTTGGTCATGCCGAGGAAGAGAGCCACGACGAGGCTGAGGAAGAGATAGGTGGGGATGTGAAAGGCGTTGGCGAAGTTGTAATCGCCGTCCTCGGAATAGCGCAGCACCATCGCGATAAGGAAAGCGAGCAGAGGGGCTTCGAGCAGGGTGGTGGCGAGGTTGGCCCGGTTTCTCAGCTTGCTGAAGAAGGCGCGCTTGAGCTGATTGAGAAAGCGAACCGTGTCGTGACTGAACTTCCGCGGCGGAGCCTGCGGCGTTTTCTGAAGGGAGGTGACGGACTGCGAAGAGTCGGCCTCGAGCTCGCGCAGGTTCACTTCCTCGAGCAGTCGGTAGGTCTGGAACCGGTCGGCCCAGAAGGAAGAATTGAAACGCCGCGCCGGGATGAGGTTGCCGCGGGCGTCTCGCTCGTAAATGACATCGCCGCCGAGGTCGCGCAACGGGGTTTCGAGCACGTCGAAAATGAAGTCGGGGGTGAAGCTGACCACCGTGTCAGGATCGACGTCGGGCAGGGAGGAGGTTTGGATGCCTTCCTGCTTTCGGGCTTCGTTGAAGTATTCCAGCATCTGCACGGGTGTACCGAAGAAGGCGAGCTTGCCGCCCTGGTCGAGCAGGATGGCCTTGTCGAACATGTGGAAGAGTCGACTGCTGGGTTGGTGAATGGAAACGAGAGTGATCTTGTTGTGGGTCAGGCCACGGATCATGTCGAGCACGTGCTCGGAGTCCTTCGAGGAGAGGCCGGAGGTGGGCTCGTCGAAGAGGTAGACGTCGGCAATACCGATCATGTCCATGCCGGCGTCGAGACGTCGGCGCTGACCGCCGGAGAGGCTCTTGGTCTGGCTGTCGCCGGCGAGGCGGTGGCGGATTTCGTTGAGGCCGAGTTCGATCAGCTTGGAGTCAACGCGACGTCGGCGCTCGTGAATGGGAAAGTGCGGCGCGCGAATCGCGGCGGCGGTGTCGAGGTTTTCCTCGACGGTGAGGAGCGGGTCGAAGGTCTCGTCCTGCGGGATCAGTGCGATGTAGGACTTGAGGTTGTCGTGCTCGACGTAGAGGTCAACGCCATTAAGATCGATACGGCCACGGCGCGGTTTGAGTTGTCCGCCGAGTGCCTTGAGGAGAGTGGACTTGCCGCAGCCGGAAGGCCCCATGACGCAGACCATCTCGCCGCGCTGGATCGAGAAGGTGACCCCGTCGAGCGCCTGGGTGCGGCGGTCGAAGCTGTGACTGAGGTCACGCGCTTTGAGCGTGGTGATGACGTTGCGCTCTTCCTCGATGATGCCGTCGGAGAAGTGGCAGCGCAGGTACTGGCCTCCGCTCAGGGAAATGACGGCACCGTCCCGAAGCGGCGCGTCGGATTTGACCGGTTCGCCTTCGACGGCGATGGCGCGCTCGGATTCGATGATCTCGAGGTGACCGGTCTTGGTGGCATTGTCACATCGGATCCGGAGGAGCACATTGCCGGAAACGCCGGGGGTGAGAAGGATATCGCCGGGGTTGAGTTGGGACGGGTCGTTGGAGACCAGATAGACGGACCGGTTCGGGGCGAGACTGAATCGACCACCGAGTTCGCGCGCTTTGCGGCGGAGGTCGTCGAAGGAAATCTCCGAGTGATCGGGGAAGTCGATCGTGTCGCGCGAAGTGACCTGGAACTTGGCGCCGCGCTGGAGAGGTTTCTTGCCGATGACGGCTTCCACGGTGTTGAGCACCTCCACCTGGATGTCGAGACCGAAGGAGGCCCGCAGGTAGCTCTGCTTCGTTCGAGTCTTCTCGATGAACTGGTTGCCGTTGCTGTCTTGGGCGAGGTAAAGCTGTACCGAGGAAACGTTCTTCTTCGTGTTGAAGTAGAAGACAAGATCTTCGAAGGCGAGCACTTCCTCCCCGATGAGAATGCGCTGGCCTTCGTAGACGCGGCAGAATTCTCCGGCAGCGACCTGGCGTCCGCGCGCAAGGATCGCACCGGGGCCGAGGTTCTTGATGAGGATGAGATTGATGAAGCGGAAGGCGACGACGGAATGTTCCTCATCGTTGGAAGCAATGGAAACGTCGGCGTTTTCCTGGGTTGAAAGGATCAGTGACTCGAGCTTGTGAGCTTCGTTGCCGTCGGTGGGAGATTCGGTGGTAATGTTAGCACCCTGCTCGAGCTGGGAGAGCTCGCTGGTGTTGAGCTGGTAAACGATGTTGATGGCCTCGGACGCGACGCCGAGGGTGGTCATGAACTGGTAGAAGGTGATGAGGTTTTCCTTTGGCAGTCCGGCCCGGCTGATGAGCACGTAGAGCTGCACGCCCAGGAGGACTTTGTCTTCGAGGGGAAGCTCATCGGCGAGGTCGGTCGCGATGGCCTCGAGGTCCTGCCGCCGGTGCAGGGACTTCATGAAGAGCTGGCGCAGCTCGGTGTAAACCGTTTCGGGGAAGTCGTAGCGAAGAAAGCCGAGAATGGAGTCGATCTCCGCCTCCATGACCTGGCCATCGAGCTTGGTGAAGCCGGCGAACACTTCGATCAGCATGGGCAGCATCGACTCCTCGGTGCGCGGGGTCTCGCTCTTGAAGAGGCTGCGTTGGAACCGGGTCCAGAGTCGGCTGCGGGAGCGGGAGATGCTGGATTCGGGACGGGATTTCTTTCCCCGGGTTCCGATTTCGGGGGCCGGATCCCGGAGAGTGGAAGGTGGTTTCGCCATGGGCTGGGTTGAGGTGCCCATTCTATAACACTTCCGGTGCCGGTGGACAACGGGGAAGGCAGCAAGTGCGGGCCTGTGAGTCAAAAACGGGTGAGCGGGGAATTTATTTTAATAACCTGAAGAATTTTCTTTTATTTATAAATTTTATAATTATTATTGCATTGAGTTTTTCCTGAAAATGGACGCCTACCGCAACCCCGAGATCTCTCCGTCGGCCCGGGCCATGAGCCTGGTGCGGAAGCATCACGGGCTGACGTCGAAATCGGGCGCTCCCATTCCCGAGGCGCTCGATCGCAAGGGCAATGTGATCAGGGGCGGATGGCGCCGCGAGGCGTCGATGAATCATCTCCATGCCCGCCGTCGCCGTCTCACCCTGGAGCAGATCCGCGAAGAGGAAATGCCGGTGATTCTTGAGGTGAACGAAGGCCGCAATTTTGTGATCCTCTGCGAAACGGCGGGGGAAGAGAGTTTCCGGGTGCAGTTTCCTGACACGCGGGAATCGATCGTGACGGCGGGACGACTCGCTGATGTCTACGATGGTCACTGCATTCTGCTGAGCCCGCGCCGGGGTGGGGTTTCATCGCATGATGAGCCCAGAGGCGGGGGAGGGGGATTCTGGCGGCGCCTGTTTCGCGGCGAGGCGCCTTCGAAGAATTTGGGCAATACGGTCCTGACATTGCTGCTCAATGGCGGTGTCCTCGCAGGAACGCTCTGGCTGGTGAATCAGCATGGCATGATTTTTGATCAGCTCGGGGCGAGCGGCGGCTGGTTGGCGACCTTTGCCGGTGTCATCGCAGCGATGATCGTGCTGGGACTCAGCAAGCTGCGCGGGCATCTCGCGATGAAGGACAGCGGCGCGCGTCGCATCGACTGTGCGTTTGTTCCCCTGATGCTGACCGGAGTCTGGCTGATGAGCGGTTTGCCGGTGATCTATCTTTTTGGCTCAGCGCTGATGTGCGGTGCTTACCTCTTTTATGCGAAGGCCAGTCAAGAAGCGGCGAGGTTCGGTCGGGTTCTTTTCGGCGCGGCCTTTATTGTGGGCGGCCTCGCGGCATGGGCCTGCGTGACTGGCGGTTCGCTCAGGCCGGCTGTCCTCACCGGGGTTTTCGTGCTTGGCGCTTACCTCGCACGCGTATTGCTCGACGGAGCCCATTTCTGGCCGCGGGCGCGGCTGGCATAAAGAGGTAGCCTCCTCTCGCCGAGAGGAGGGAATGATGTGAAGCGGACGCCTCGGCGAGGCGTCCCTACCTGCCTCGCGACAGTGGGTAGCCTCCTCTCGCCGAGAGGAAAATTGAGGTTAGTCCAACGCCTCGGCGAGGCGTTGCTACCTTCTTGGGTGGGCGGATGCAAAAGTTGGTAGCCAGTGATGGCGTGACCCGCTAGGGTCGGAGGCAATGGATCTCCTCTCTATTCGTGATCTCAAGCAGGGCGCCGGGCCGGTTCCTCAGTCAGTCGGTTTTCGGGCGCAGCTGGAGAAGTGCCTTCAGAAAACGACCAAGACCGGAAACCCGTTTTACGAGCTGACTTATGCCGATGCCGAGGAGACTTTGGTCCTGCGTGTCTGGAACAACACGCCGATGTTTGATCTTTGCGGCCAGCTACGCAACGGACAGTTTGTGGAGGTGTCAGGTGAGTTCGGCCTGGGGAATGACGGCCGCTCCATTGACGGCAAGAAGTGGACCGCCCGTGTCCTCGATGAAAAGGAAACGGCCGAGGTGCTGGCGGGTTCCGGAAGCCTGCGAACCAAGCAGGAGGAGGATTACGCCTTCATCGAAACGACGGTGGCAGCGATGTCGGATCCCAGGCTTGCCGGGCTGTGTGGTGGATTCCTGGAGCATTACGGAGAGCGCTTCAAGCGGACGGGCGCAGCGAGGGATTATCATCATGCGAGACGCGGCGGTCTCGTTGAGCACGTCGCTCAGATGATGCGGTCAGCGGTGCAGATTTGTGAGGCCTATTCGATGCTGAACCGCGACCTGCTAGTGGCGGGGGTGTTGTTTCACGATGTCGGCAAGTTGTGGGAGAACGTTTACCAGGAGAAAGGGTTCACGATGCCCTACACCGAGATCAGTGAGCTGATCGGTCATATCCCCCTCGGCATGGAAATCGTGAACAAGCTCTGGCGCGAATTGCTGGATGAAGACGGCCTGAGGGAGGAATGGCAGGATCTCGAACCGGCCTCGGAGCGGGTGCGGCTTCACTTGCTGCACCTGATTGCTTCGCATCATGGTGAGCTGGCGTTTGGATCGCCGGTGGTGCCGAAGACGCCTGAGGCGCAGGCCTTGCATTACATTGATAACCTCGACGCGAAGATGGAAATGTTTGATCGCGGTTACCAGGTTGCGCCGGAGTTGGCCAAGCAGGTGTATGAGCGTGTCAGGCCGCTGCCGGGGAGATTGGTGGCGCCGTTGCCGGCGTTCGTTGAGACCGGGAGCGTAGAGGTGGATGAGGCGGTGGAGGAACCGGAAGCGGAAGAGGCAGTCGCCCCGGTGGCGGGTGAGGAAGTGCAGGCGTTGCCGATTGAGGATACGGAGGAGCGACCGGAGCCGTTTTAGAGGTTGAGAGCGGTTTTGAGGTCGCGCGGGAGCCGGGGCCCTCCATTTTCAGATCCGCGCGTTAGCGCGTGGAGGGTCGAGTTCCACCTCGACCGAAGGATGGATGCCTAGTAAGCGACCGGAGCCGTTTTAGAGGTTGAGAGCGGATTGAGGTCGCGCGGGAGCGCGACCCTCCATCGCTTCGCGAATAGATGTAGTGCCGAAGGCATGGAGGTCGCCGATGGGGCGGCCCCGGTTCCACCTCGGCCTCAGGACGGTACCTTATTAACCCCCAACATCCAAATCCAACTCGACCATCAGGTCGGTGGCGATTTCTTCGATGCTGTCTCGCAGGTCAGCGAGGTCAACGCTGGCCGGAAGGCCGAGCTTGGCGGTGGTGTGAAAGAGTCGCTCTCCTGACATGGGAGCATTCTTACAATCGGTGGCCAGTTCGATGACGTTTACGCCCTGCTCGGCGAGGACTTTGGAAATGGTGCTGACGATGCCGGAGCGATCCTGCCCCACCACTTCGAGGTTTACCGCGGTGCCATCCGACGCATCGGCGGTTTGCTCGCCGGAGTGAACCGAAGTGACTTTGAGGCCGGCCGCTTCCAGTGAGCTGAGCTGAGACTCGAGAGCCGGAAGCTGGCTTTCGGGAAGGACGACTTGGACCATGCCGGCGAACTGGCCTCCGAGACGGACGAGGCGGCTGCCTTCCCAGTTGCCACCGGCTTCGGTGACGGCGGATGAGAGTTGTTCAACGATACCGGGGCGGTCAGGGCCAATGACACTGACAATGAGTGAAACCTGCATGGGGGTTACGGTACTGGTTTACGGAAAGAAGGTCAATGGAAGTGGTGATCGGTGGTCAGTATTCAGTGGTCGTTTGAACTGAATACCGATCACTGAATACCGATCACGTCGCCGGGATGACCCGCTGAGCTCCGAGGGTGAGGACGAAGCAACCGAGGGCGGCCACGGCGGCGCGCCAGTCGGCGAAGGCGAGGATGGCAGCGTCGTAGAAAGCAATGCCGGCGATGGCGTAGGCGACGCCAATGGGGATGCGTTTCTTGAGCCAGCTACGAGTGATGGTGACCCAGGCCCAGATGCCGATCACACCAACGACGACAAGCGACACATTGACGAGGCCGTCAGGCATGGTGCGTGAGCCGAGCAGGGGGAAAAGAACGGGCATCATCAGCATGAGCCGTGGAAGCATTCCCGGGCCCTTGGCGTCCTTAAGGTGTTCGCTGCGCGCCGCCAGGGTGAGGCCGGCGATGTAGATCACGGAAATGCCAGCAACGACCCAGACGAGGCTGGGCAATTCGATGGCCGAGGTGTGGACGGCGACAGCGCTGCCAGCACCGGCGTAAACGAGCGCGCGGCAGGCACCCATGATGAGAACCGATCCGGCCCAGCGTTTGTGGATCCAGTTGTAGAGAAGGATCGCCGCCAGCAGGCCGATAAGCAGGTAGAGGTGAAATGAGGTGAAAAGCAGCAACACGGCGATACCGGCGGCCATTTCGACGAGGCCGGCGATCCAGACGGCCGGCAACGACATTCTGCCCGAGGGAATGGGGCGGTCGGTGGCGTGCTCCTTGTCCCATTTCGCATCGAAGGCGTCGTTCAGGGTCATGCCTGCGATGTAGAGCAGGCTGACGCCAAGCAGGATCCAGGCGAGCTCAGTTTGCCAGCCTCCGCCGGAGAGAAACCAGCCCACGGACACATTGGTCCACACGGTGGGCAGGTTGGAAACGCGTCCAAGAATCAGGAGAGTGCGCAGGCCGCTAAGCATGAGAATCGATCGATTGGAGGGGGTGGTCTGAGCGGCAGAGTGACCGGTCCCGGTAGGAAAGAAGTGGCAACCTCACAAGGATTCGAACCTTGACAAACAGAACCAAAATCTGTTGTGCTACCGTTACACCATGAGGTTACGCGGGACGGGAGTCTACTTGGTATTTTAGAGGTTTCAAGTGGTGTTTTTCGAGGAAAATGGCGGAAATTTTAGATCCGTGAAATATTGGCTGTTTGGGGCGGGTGGTTGGTATTCAGTGGGCTTCGCCACCGTCAGTGGGCTTCGCCACCGAATACTGGAAACCGAATACCGAGATCAGCGTCCCGCCGCTTCTTCCTCAGCTTCGGCGTCGTCGGACTCGTCGTGGTAGTATTCCTTGGGCTTGTAGAGCTTGGCGACGACCACGAAGAGGAGGGCGGCAGCCAGCATCAGTCCGCTGAAGAACCAGAAGTAGGAGGCCCCCTCCAGCTTCACCTGGCCGCCGACGAAGTAGTTGCGGGAAATAACGGGACCGGATTCCGCCATTTCCTCCTCGGTAGGAAGGCCGAGCTTGGCGCGGCGCGATTCCAACCACGTTTTCTCGGGCTGGATCTTGCCGATGACTTTAGAGAAGGCGGTGGGCTCCTTGCTGGAGGGGCGGTCAATTGTCAGCGTCGCGCCCTGGTCCCACTGGGTCTTGTCGGTGGCGTCGGGGCCGAGGCTCCAGACGCGGGCCAGGTTCTTGTTCACGAGACGATAGCGGTAGGGATTGCCCCAGGGATCGTTGACGGTGTTGGCGATCGCTTCACCGTCGGCGGTGCTGAGGGCGAGGTGATCGTTCTCGGCCACCTTGTCGCTGATTTGATTAAGAAGCAGGTCGAGTGAATCGCGCGAAGCAAAGGTGACGTCGGTGCGGCTGCCTTCTTCGTTGAAACTGAGCTTGATGTCATCCTGCGTGCCGGTCCTCTGGTCGAATCCGCCGAGTGCGACTTCATTGCCGGTCGCTTCGATATTGGCAATAGGGTTGGGCACCTGGATGAAGTTATTGATCTGTGCCGTGATCTGGTTGCCGAGGGAAACGGCAAAAAGGAAGATCGCCATGATGACTGACTTCATCGTCTTGGGCGCCTGGGTGTAGCTGAATTCGAGGCAAACGATGGAGACCATGACCTCGGCCGCCGTCAGGAAAACGTAGGCAAGCAGCTGCCAGGAAATGGAAGGGGTTTGTCCGGCATCGATCCTGGCCTGGGCGATAGACACGAGGACAAAGGAGATGACCATGATGAACAGGCCGATGCTGATTTTCCGGAGTGGGGTCAGCGGGAATACCTTGTCGATTGCCGGGTAGACCACGTAGGAAAAAAGAGGAATGAATGTCAGGATGAGAATGGGATTCAGCGCCTGGATCTGGCTGGGCAGCCATTCCACTCCGAGCCAGTTGCGGTCCATGTTTTCCGCCTGGAGAACCCAGGAGGAACCGCTCTGGTCAAAGAGCGCCCAGAAGACGGCCACAAAGACGTAGATACCGGAGAGCTTCACGATGGCCTTGAGGCCTTCGCCGCTGAAGAGCTCCTTGATGAAGGGCATGCCCTTGGCAGGAATGTGAACAAACTTCCAGCGACCCATCCAGAAGACGAGCGTCGCCAGGGCCATGAGAACGCCGGGAACTCCAAACGCCAAGTGAGGGCCGTACCATTCCAGCAGCCACGGTGTGAGCAGGGTAGAAAGAAAGGCGCCGAGGTTAATGGACCAGTAGAACCAGTTGAAGATTCGCGGCAGCAGGTGGCGGTTCTGCGATCCAAACTGGTCACCGACATGGGCCGAAACACAGGGTTTGATGCCGCCCGATCCGATGGCGATAAGCCAAAGACCCATCATGAGCCAGAAAGAGGCTTCTCCCCACATGCCCATGATGGCAAGGGCCCCGTGACCAAGGCAGTAGACGATCGAGAGAAGGACAATGACGCGGTATTTGCCGAGGAATAGGTCGGCGAGCAGGGCGCCGGCGATGGGGGTGAAGTAAACCAGTGAAACAAAGTTGTGAAACTGGGTCTTCGCGACTGCATCGGTCATACGCTCAACCGGTGAGCTGCCCATGATCCAGAGGTAGTTCACCATGAAGATGGTGAGGATGGTCCGCATCCCATAGAAACTGAATCGCTCGGCGGCTTCGTTGCCGATGATGTAAGGGATGCCCGGAGGCATCGTGTCCATCTGTCGGGCGGTCGTTTCGTAGGTACGGTTCTCCATAGGAAGTCTCCGGAGGGATAACGCCGGCTCCGGTTTACGCTTCAATAATCTCGCGGGCCCAGGCGGCACAGCCCATCACGCCGGCATCGTCCTCGAGCTCGGCGGCCACGATAGTAAAGCTGTCGCGATAAGCGGGAAGGACGCGATCGAGGGCAGACTGGCGTACCGTGTCGACGTAGATCCCCGGCATCGCTTCGACGAGTCCGCCGCCCAGCACGATAACATCGGGAGCCATGAGGTGAACGACCGTGGCGACTCCGCACCCTAACAAAGTGGCGGCGCGGCGAACGATATTTTCGATCTCGATGTCTCCCTTCTCGATCGCTGCTGCAATCTTGCCACTGGTGATGTTGGAAAGGTCAGTGCCGCAGGCCTTCATCAGGTTGGGCGCGAGGCCGCGATAGGCAGCGCGGGCTGATTCGGAAGCAATCTTGAGGCGGGAGCATTCCATCTCGAGAGTGGTGCCACCTTCGCCGTGGCCGGACGTTTCCGGAAAGAGAGGGATGTGGCCCAGCTCCATGCAGGAAAGAGCCGCGCCCTGGACGAGTTTGCCGTCGATGACGGCACCGGCGCCGATTCCGGTTCCCGGGAAAATGCCAACCGCACAGCTTGCGTCGCGGGCGGCGCCTTCTTCATACTCGGCGTAAACGCCGGCATCGACGTCGTTGCAGATCACGGCGCGGCAGTCAAAGGCGTCGCCGAGGTGATCTTCGATCGGCACGTTGCGCCAGCCGAGATTGGGTGCTTCAACGAGCACGCCGGCATCAGGATTGATGGGCCCGGGGCAACCGACACCGATCCCGGCAATCTGGTCGGGGCTGACCCCGGCATCGTCGAGGGCTTCGTCGATGACCGATTCCATTCTCGAGAGGCCGGATTTAGAGCCCTTGGCTCCCTGTGTTTTCTGCTTGGCGCGTCCGAGAGTCTGGTAGTCGTCGTTGAAGACCTTGGCCAGCATCTTGGTTCCGCCCAGGTCAAATCCGACCCAGACTCGTCCTTCGTATCGGCGCTTCTTTTTGCTCATGAGATCAGCTCTTTGGCTTTCGCTCTCGCCTGGAGGTCGGCATCGATAATCTCTTCCAGGCTGGGTTGTTGAATGGTTACGTGTGAGGACATGGTTTCCGCCACTGTTTCCCAGATTTTGGGGAAGCCAATGGACTCGCTCAGAAAAGCGGCAACGGCAACTTCGTTGGCGGCATTCATCACCGCAGGAAGCGTGCCGCCTTTCTCACCGGCCTCCTTGGCGAGATTAAGAGCAGGGAAGTCGTCCCAGCGGGGTGCTTCAAAATCGAGTCGAGCCAGCTCGGCGAAGTCGAGCGGGGGGAGCGTGTTAGGAACCCGGTCGGGCCAGGTGATGGCGTATTGAATCGGGAAACACATGTCCGTCGTGCTGAGCTGAGCGAGCACGGAGCTGTCGATGAACTCGACCATGCTGTGGACGATGCTCTGAGGGTGAACGATGACGTCGACGCGTTGCATCTCGATGTCGAAGAGCCAGCGCGCTTCGATCATCTCGAGGCCTTTGTTGAAGAGGGTCGCAGAATCGATCGTGATCTTCTGGCCCATTTCCCAGGTGGGGTGCTTGAGCGCCTGCGCCTTGGTCACGGCCGCCAGCTGGTCAGTCGGCAGCTCGCGAAACGGACCGCCGGACGCGGTGAGAATGAGCCTTGATACGTCGGTAGAAGAGCGGTCTTCGAGGCACTGGAAGATAGCGTTGTGCTCCGAGTCGACCGGAAGAACGCGAACGCCCTTCTCGCGGGCGGCGGTCATGACAGCTTCGCCTGCCATGACGAGGATCTCTTTGCTGGCCACTGCGATGTCCTTGCCGGCTTCGATCGCGGCAAGGGCGGGTCGAAGTCCTGCCACACCTACAATGGCGATGAGCACCATGTCGGCTTCGGGCAGGGTGGCGAGTTCGACGAGGCCATCTTCGCCGGTGTGAAGGGTGACGTCGTCAGCGACTTGCGGTTTGAGCTGATCCAACCCTGTAGGTTCAAAGAGGCAACCCTGTTTGACGTCGAACTCCGCGAGCTGTTTGGCGAGAGAGTCGACGCTGCGGTTGGCGGCGAGGCCGATGACTTCCATGCGTTCCGGGATATCACGCGCCACGCTCAGGCTGCTTTCGCCGATGGAGCCGGTGGAGCCGAGAACAACGACTTTCTTCGGGGAGGATGGTTCGGCCATCAGGAAAAAATGAGCAGGTAAATGTAGAAAAGCGGGGCGGTGAAGATGACGGAATCAATCAAGTCGAGGAAGCCGCCGATGCCGGGCATGACGTGCCCACTGTCCTTCACCTCGAGGCTGCGCTTGAGAATGGACTCGGCGAGGTCACCGAGAACTGCGACCAGCGCAAGCAGAACTGCGAGCACGGCTGCGTGAACAGGAGTGATGATCGGGATCTGATCACCCATGGCGAAGTAGAGTCCAAAGCTTCCGCCTACGGCGAAGAGAATGGCGCCACCGAAGCCCTGCCAGGTTTTACCGGGGCTGACGTGAGGGATCATCTTGTCGCGTCCGATGAGGGAGCCTACGATGTAGGCACCCATGTCAGTGAGCTTGGTCACGGCAACGAGGTAGATCAGGTAAAAGTGTGAAGAGGGTTCTCCGGCCGTGTTCTCCAGTGGCAGCATGAGCAGCTTGGGAATGAAGGCGAAGAGCAGCACGCAATAGATGAAGCCGAAGATGGTGGCCGCGATTTCATCCAGCGTTCGAAAGCCTTCGAGTGGGAATCGTAATCGTTCGAGGACGACCAGGGTGACCAGCGCGGCCACGGCGAGGCCGTCGAGTTCTCTCAGCCAGGCCGCCTCGAATCCCCAAAAGGGAGAGAACAGCAGGACGATGTAGGCCACGCTGACTCCGTAGGTTTGCCAGCGGAAGCGGCGGAAGCCACGGATGGGGAAGAGGCGGAAATACTCAATGAGAGCCCCAATTGAGAGAATCGCGAATAGCACCCCATAGAGCCAGTCCTGGGAAAAGTAGAAGGCGACAAAGAGTATTCCGACGAGAAAAACGGTACTGATGAGACGCGCCTTGAAGGCCCGCTTCTTCGCGGAACCTTTTGAGGTCGGCTCAGATGCGTTCCCGGGCGTCGAATCCGGGGAGTCGGGTGAGTCAGCGGCGGGTTCTTCGGGCATTACGCTCGTTCGATGCCGCTTATGAAACAGTCAGCGAAGGGGCTTGGCAATGAATATTTGGGGGCAAAGGGGGAGAAATATGGCCCTGAAAGTCCATGAAATCGGGGGCTCGGGCGGTGTGGCGCCTCCGCTTCATTGAAATGGTTGCGAAAAGGGGATTACTGCCCGATTACTGCCCCGTTATGGCCAAGAAACCTGTTGTATTGATCATTCGTGACGGATGGGGTGACAACCCCGGTGGACCGGAAGCTGCCGAAGCGGTGGGTGACTGCCCGCGTCTCGCTGACACGCCGTTCACGGACGAGATGCACGCTAAATACCCGACGTCTCACATTTCCTGCAGCGGCATGGATGTGGGTCTGCCGGAAGGCCAGATGGGTAACTCCGAGGTCGGACACCTCAACCTCGGTGCCGGACGCATCGTTTACCAGGATTTCACCCGCATCAATAAGTGCATCGAAGACGGTGAACTGGGTAATAACGAGGTGCTTCAGGACGCGTTTGCCAAGGCTGGCAGCAGCCGACTCCACCTCATTGGCCTGGTTTCCGATGGCGGGGTGCACAGCCACCAGGATCACCTTTGCTCGCTTGCGGCCACGGCCAAAGCTGCCGGTGTCGATGACATCATGGTCCATGCCATTACCGACGGTCGTGACACCTCTCCGACGGGCGGTAAGGATTACCTCAGCTACTGCGAAGACAAGTTGGCGGAGTCCGGTGCCAGAATTTCCACGGTGATCGGTCGTTACTACGCGATGGATCGCGACAAGCGCTGGGAGCGCACTAAGCTGGCCTGGGATGCCATCGTCAATGGCATCGGCGAAGAGAAAGAGATTCTGCCCTCCGAGGCGGTCGCCGGTGAGTACGCCGAGGATCTGACTGACGAATTCCTCACCCCGATGGTGTTTGGAAACGCCAACGAGCAACGTGTTCGCGATGGGGATGTGGTCCTCTTTTTTAACTTCCGCGCCGACCGCGCCCGCCAGCTCAGCATCGTTTTCTTGAAGGATGATTTCGACGGCTTCGAGCGCGTGCGCCCGAACATCAATTACTACACCATGACCGAATACGATGAGACTTACGGTTGTCCGATCGTGTTTGCTCCTGAGGAACTGACCAACACGCTCGGCGAAGTGGTTTCCGCTGCCGGCATGACTCAACTTCGTATCGCAGAGACGGAGAAATACCCTCACGTGTCTTTCTTTTTTAACGGCGGTGTTGAAGTGGAGAATCCCGGCGAGGACCGCCAGATGCTCCAGTCGCCCCAGGATGTGGCGACCTATGATGAGAAGCCAGAGATGTCCGCTGAGGGTGTCACCCAGACCATCCTTGATCGCATCGAGAACTACGACATGGCGATTATCAATTACGCCAACCCCGACATGGTCGGCCACACCGGCAGCGTCCCAGCGGCGATCAAGGCGGTGGAGTTTATCGATGACTGCGTCCGTCGTGTGGTGGAGAAAGTGCTCGGCCTCGGCGGTAAGCTGCTCATCACTGCTGACCATGGCAACTGTGAAGTGATGATCAATCCGGACGGCTCTCCGCAGACGGCTCATACCACTAACCTGGTGCCAATGATCTACGTGGCCGACGATGCGGATCAGTATGAGCTCGCCGACGGCAAGCTCGCGGATATCGCGCCGACCATGCTCCGACTGTTGGGGCTTGAGGCTCCTGCCGAGATGACCGGCACCCCGTTGCTGACGAAGAAGTAGGCGGGTCAACGGGCACGGGTCACGGGAGCCGGGGCTGCGCGCTCGGGAAACCGCTGATGGTCGCTGATGGTCGCTGATGGGTTTCGGCTCAAGGTGATGAGCACGGATGAGCGGTTTGGCCTTTCTTCAATTGCTGCGCTATATTGCCCCGTGCCCAGCGACGCGAAACCAGACCTTCAAAAGAAACTGCGGGATGTCCCACACAAACCGGGTGTGTACCTGCACAAGGACAGGCTTGGGACGGTGATCTATGTCGGTAAGGCCCGGGATTTGCGGAAGCGCCTCGCCTCGTACTTCACGCCGTCACGCCAGCGCATGGCGGAGCATAAGACGCGGGCGTTGATTGAGAGTATCTGGGATTTCGAGATTCACGAAGTGCGCAACGAACCGGAAGCCCTGTTGCTCGAGGGTAAGTTGATCAAAGAGTACCGGCCCAAATACAATATCGCGTTTCGCGATGATAAACGCTTCCTGCTCGTCAAGGTGCACACAGAAGAACCGTGGCCCAAATTTCAGCTGACCCGTCTGAAAAAAGATGACGGGGCTCGATATTTCGGTCCGTTTGCCCACTCGGGCGCACTTCGCCAGACGATTTCATGGATGAACAAAGAGTTCGGTCTGCGCAGCTGTCGGCCGATGCGACCGGGGGAGAAAGACTATCAACATTGTCACAATGATGTGATCAAGAACTGCACCGCTCCGTGTATCGGTCGGATCACGCGGGAGGATTACCTGGTGAGAGTGGAACAGGCCTGCGAATTCCTGCAGGGGCATTCCAAGGACTTGATTCGATCGATCGAGGAGGAAATGGCGGAAGCTGCTGCCGCGCTGGACTTCGAGCGGGCCGCCCAGCTGCGCGATATGATCGATAATTTGAAGAAGACGCTGCGGCCGACACGTCAATTCCGGAAGCGTGGTGTTCCGGGCAATGCGATCAATCCGGAGGCAGATGTGAAGGAACTCCAGGAATACCTCGGTCTCGAGCGCGAGCCGGCGGTGATGGAGTGCTTTGATATTTCGAACATTTCCTCCAATCACATTGTTGCTTCGATGGTTCGCTTTAGAAACGGAGTCTCCGATAACAGCAATTACCGCCGTTACAGGATCAAGACAGTGAAACAGCAGGACGACTTTGCCAGTATGGCCGAGGTGGTGCGGCGGCGCTATTCGCGCATCCTGCTCGAGGCTCGTGAACGGGTTGGCGATGAAGAGGCTGACGCGACTCAGGAGAATCCACTCGAGGCGATGCGGCGGATCGAGCGCAATGTGGAGGTGGCGGAACAGGATGGGGGCAATAAAAAGCGCAAACCGTTCGTGCGTCTGCCGGATCTCGTCATTGTCGATGGAGGGAAAGGACAGCTCAGCATGGCGGTAAAAGAGCTCAACCGCCTCGGATTGCATGACCTGCCCGTGATCGGATTGGCCAAGCAGCGTGAGGAAGTCTTTCGCCCGGGCCAGTCGGAACCCCTGTTAATTCCCCACGACAAGGGAGCCTTGAAACTGTTGCAGCGAATTCGTGATGAAGCCCACCGGTTTGCCAATGGCTATCACCAGCTCCTGATGAAGCGCCGGGTCGAGGAAAGTATTCTCGATGACTGCCCAGGAGTGAGCCGGGCTCGGAAGGAGCGGCTCCTTGAGAAGTTCGGTTCCCTGACCCGCTTGAGGAAGGCGGCGCCGGAGCAAATTGCCGAGGTACGCGGAATCACGCAGAACCTGGCTCTGGAAATTGCACATTTTTTGAAAACTCACTGAGGAATCCTGCGTATTCCCAGTGGGCGTGCCCTTGTGTTCGTGCTAA
>JABSSQ010000070.1 GCA_013213905.1 Verrucomicrobiales bacterium
CTTTTTCTCAACAAGACCGTCGATCCGGGAATTCCCCATCTCGACATTCAAGCCGGCACCAAGACAGGTGCCGACAACGGCGACCGGCTGTCCCACGCTGAGAAGCGGACGACGATCGTTGCGACTGATCAACTGACCCTGTGCCGGGAGAACATCCACGTGAAAGTCAGGTCCCGCCATCAACTGGCATCGAACCCGGGCATCACTGCCCTCTGCCCGAAGAAACATTTCAATGGAAGAGGATCCAGTCTCGAAGGCGGCGATCAATCCAATCACCTTGAGGTAACGATCGCGATACTTCTTCTCGGCCGCTGCCTTGTCGGCACGAAACTCCGCGACCAGGTCAGTCGCACTGATCTCGATCGGTTTGAGCATGGCGGTGAGGTTGTCCTCTTTCACTTTCCCCCCGACAGCCAAGCGGAGTTCTTCGTTCTCCTTCTTCAGCATGTAGACTTCCTCCCGGAGCTGGTCCACCTCGACCCGCAGAGCGTCCACGGTCTTGGTGGTTTCGAGATAAGACTCCTTCAGCTCCGTGATCTGAGTGGGCAGATTGGAGACGGAATCCGGAACCTTGATGTCCTTCACCTTGTTGAAAAGATCACCCAGAGAATTTCCCTCCTCGCCGGTGTCCTGAGCTTGCATCGACGCCACGCTTCCCGCGGCGGCGAGGACTACGAAAAATCGGATCAGTTTCTCCATGGAACTAGTGTGCGTCACCAGACGGCTGAGCCAAAGTGTTTTTCTATCAGAATCACGCGCCCCGCCGACCCTTGGAAGCTTTGGCCACCGCCGCCGCCACCGGATTGATTGAAGGCGCCTGGGGTTGCTTCAGGTCTCTCAGCTTCTGGGTAGTGGCTCCCGACGCGGGCTTCTTCTCGGCCGGTTTGACGAGTTCCTCGAGCACCACAACGCGAGCTTTCACCTTCAAGCCGATCACGACGGAGTCGCCTTCGGACACGAGGCGGGGCTCATCGCCCATTTCTTTCCCATTGAACTGCGTGCCATTGGTGGAACCCAGGTCAACAATCTCGATACCTTTCTCCGTCTTTCGAAACTCACAATGAGTCCCGGAAACGGTCTCCCAGTCCAGAACGATGGCATTTCCGTCGCTTCTCCCCACGGTTACCCGCTCCGCAGCGATCAGGTAGTGTTTCACACTCCCGTCAGGCTGGGTCAGGATCAGACAATGTTTGGTTTCGGGCATCGTGCCGCATCGTAGGCGAAGGCCGGATCAATTGTCAATCGAAGCCATGCCACACGAAATATTGCGGAATTGTATAACGTTTCTGCGTAATCCTATGAAGAGATCACTGGTTGCCGGGCCGAAAAATCTCACGTAATCATTCCGCGCCATGGCGAAATATCTCAGTTGTTCCCTCCTCATTTCAGCAGTCGCTTCGCTTCTCCTGACGCCTCAGGCCCAAGCCCTGTCGCCGGCTGAGCTGGAATCCCGCTTCAAGCAGCTGCCGACTGTCCCTGAAGACGAGCTGCCTGAGCTGCCCAATCAGCCGACCTCTTTTCCCGGCCTCATCGAACACGAGGGCCTCGAAGGCCACACCTGGGTCACCTTTCCCTTTGTTGAAAACCCCGGCAGCTTTGGATTCGATCCCCAGGGCCGCCTCTACGTCGCCGAGGCCAACCGCTTCTGGCTCGGCGTGCCCGATCTTCGCGGGGCCAACGAAATGATCCGCGAT
This sequence comes from Verrucomicrobiales bacterium, assembly GCA_013213905.1. Classification (GTDB taxonomy): domain Bacteria; phylum Verrucomicrobiota; class Verrucomicrobiia; order Verrucomicrobiales; family DEV007; genus Arctic95D-9. The sequence goes on from JABSSQ010000070.1 coordinate 1,695, forward strand.
GACTTCAAATCGGAATCCATCGAAGACCGGACCAAGCTCTACGAGAAGTTTGCCAGCAGCTTCCCCGAGGGCTGGTTCACCCGCGTCGCCGATCGCCTCATTCGCCTTGAAGATCGCGATGGGAACGGCGCTGCCGATCACCGCACCCTTTTCTCCGACCGGTTCAAGGAGCCTCTCGATGGTCTCGGTTTTTCGGTCCTTGCTGACGATGGATCCGTCTATTTTACCTGTATCCCGAGCCTTTGGAAACTGACCGACACCGATGACGACGGTGTCGCCGACGAAGAGGAAGAACTCGCCCGCGGATTCGGCGTCAAGGTGTCCTTCATTGGACACGACCTTCACGGCATCACCCGCGGACCCGATGGCATGCTTTACTTCTCCGTCGGAGATCGCGGCTATCATCTCACTTCCAAGGAGGGCAAAACCTACCGCGGCCCGAGCGAAGGCGCTATTTTCCGCTGCGAAGATGACGGCTCCAACTTCGAAGTCGTCTGCAATGGTCTCCGCAACCCGCAGGAACTTGCCTTCGACAACTACGGCAACCTCTTCACTTTCGACAACACCGGCGACATCGGTGACCTCGCCCGCATGGTCTACGCCCTCGAGGGCACCGACTCCGGCTGGGACATGTCTCACCAGTCCGCCCACCAGTATGCCACCAACCTCGACTGGGGAGATTTCCGTCCCGCCACTTCCATGTGGGTCAAAGAACGCATGTATGACACTCACAACGAGGAACAGCCTCAGTGGGTCTACCCACCTGCCTCTCACGTGGCCCGCGGCCCTTCCGGTGTCACCTACCTCACTGGCGAGTCTCTTCCCGAAGATCTTCGTGATCAGTTCCTCCTCGCGAACTACCGGGGCCC
>JABSSQ010000071.1 GCA_013213905.1 Verrucomicrobiales bacterium
CACCTATCGGCTCTCGTCTGAACCTGACAGTGCTAACCTCGCGGTCGATCCCCAGAACCACAATCACTGGAGGTTCTCGATGCGACGCCTCACCGCCGAGGAGTTGCGCGACACAATTCTGGCGATGTCAGGAAAGTTGAATCTCGAATCCCACGGGGAGTGGGTCCTGCCTCCGCTTCCGGCAGAGGTGTTGGCCACCGCTTCCAAGCCCGGCAAGGGATGGCCAGTTTCCCGGGACGAAAGCGATCACTATCGACGTTCCATTTACGTTCATGTGAAGCGCAGTCTGCGCCACCAGATGCTGGCCGATTTCGACCAGGCCGACACCGATGCCCCCTGTGCCGTTCGCTTTGCAACCACGGTGCCGACCCAGGCCTTGACGATGTTGAATTCCGAGTTCGTGAACGACAACGCGATCCGCTTTGCCGACCGCCTTCGCGAGAGAGGCGGGGATGTGGCCGAGCAAATTTCTTACGGGCTGTCGCTTGTTCTGCAGCGCGATGTTGAGGACAGCGAGGTCGAGGAGTTGATGAACCTCTACGACGATTTAAAAACTGATATGGGCCTATCTGATGAAGAGGCGCTGGACCGCGTTGCTCTCCTCGCCCTTAACCTGAATGAATTTGTCTATCTGGACTGAGCTATGAAAAAGAAATCCATGGGAACATTTTGTGGAAACGTCAATCGACGCGAATTCCTGCACAATGTGGGGGGAGGTTTTCCCGCACTGGCGCTGACCGGCATGCTCGGTCAGGAGGGATTCTTTAACTCCGCCCAGGGAGCCATGGCTTCCCAGAATCCGCTGGCGCCTCAGCCGCCGATGTATGCGGGAAAGGCAAAGAGCGTGATCTTTCTCTTCATGTATGGGGGGCCGAGTCACATCGATACCTTCGATTACAAACCGGCCATGACAGGGATGGACGGGAAGACCGTGGCCGTGAAAACATTTGGACGCGGCGGTAAGAAGAACGAAGGCCGCATCGTCGAGCCGAAGTGGAATTTCAAGCAGTACGGTGAGTGCGGGAAATATGTTTCCGACCTGTTCCCGAATGTCGGCAGCTGCGTGGATGACATTGCTTTCATTCATTCCATGACCGCGGATTCTCCGATTCATGGATCGGCTCTTCTCATGATGAACAGTGGATCGCTCATCAGCGGGCGGCCTTCGCTGGGATCGTGGGTCAACTACGGCCTGGGTTCGGTGAACGAAAACCTTCCCGGCTACGTGGTGATGCTGGATGAAAGTGGAGGGCCGATTTCGGGTGCCAAGAACTGGACCTCAGGATTCATGCCGGCCAGCTACCAGGGCACGGTGTTTCGCTCCCAGGGTGATCCGATTCTGAATCTCAAGCACACCGACGGCATGAGTGATGCGGAACAGCGCCGTCTCATTGATTCGCTGAATCAGCTGAATACCGATCACTATTCCTCGCGTCACGACAACTCCAATCTCTCCGCACGCATCGCGAGCTATGAACTGGCTTATCGCATGCAGGCAACCGCACCTGAAGCGATTGATCTCGAGGATGAATCCGAAGAGACCAAGTCACTGTATGGGATGGACAACCCTCAGACGGCTGACTTCGGCAAGAAATGCCTGCTCTCCCGCCGTCTCGTCGAGCGGGGTGTCCGCTTCATTCAGCTCTATTCAGGAGGCGCCCACAATGATGATAATTGGGATGCTCACGGCGATCTGGAGAAGAATCACAATCATCACGCCGGCGCGACTGACAAGCCAATCGCAGGACTCCTGAAGGACCTCAAGCGTCGAGGAATGCTTGAGGATACGTTGGTGGTCTGGGGTGGCGAGTTTGGCCGCCAGCCGACTGCGGAATATGCTCAGGGCACCGGGCGTGATCACAACAGCTACGGCTTCACCATGTGGATGGCCGGTGGCGGTGTGAAGGGCGGTGTCTCAATTGGTCAGACTGACGAACTGGGTTCCATGGCCGTAGATAACCGCTATCACGTGAAGAATCTCCACGCGACCATTCTGAGCCTGATGGGACTCGATCCGAACAACCTCAGCTACTTTTTCGGTGGACTCGACCACACCCTCGTTGGTGTCGAAGGTGCGGAGCCGATCCACGAGATTATGGGATAGCTCGCTACCCTAGCCGTTCCACTCAAAGACGACCGGCTTTTCGACGTCGGGGTGGAGGCTGCGGTGCACCGGGCAGGTCAGGGCCGCTCGTTCGATGATTTCGCGCTGCGCATGATCTTCGGGCAGAGGGATCGTGATGTGAGTCGTCAATCTGGCGATGCTTCGCGGAGGTTCGGCAGTCATGTGCTTCTCAACGCGCACTTGGGTTCCGGTCAGATCCACTTCGTGCCTTTGAGTGAAGATAGCCATGGTGGTCATCATGCAGGTGCCAAGAGCCGTGGCGACAAGATCGGTGGGGGAGTAGCGGGCACCCTGCCCGTGATTGTCCACCGGTGCGTCAGTTTCTACGACGGACTGGGAGGGACCGTGGGTGGCGGCGCAGCGGAGATTGCCTTCGTATACAGCAGTAATTTCGACCATGGCGTTTTTTGGGTTTTATGGTTCGATCACGCGACCGGTGAGATTGCCTTTCAGCGTGATTCCTTCGTCATTGAAGATGTTCGCGTAGACTTCGAGATCGCGATTGAAATAAGCGGTGGGTTTGCCGTTCACCTTTTTAGCAGAAAGACTTACGGCCTGATAAAACTGTCCTCCGATCGTGACTTCTGCCGCGGAAATAGCCACCGGGAAGCGGGTCTCAGGGACTGAGTAGGTGATCTTGTTGCCAATGAACCAAGTCGCTTCGGTGGGGGCCTCGGTAATCGTGGCCTCGGCCTCGTCGAGGACAACCATCTTGTAGCCAGCGAAGGCATATTTGCCGGGGCCAAAGCAACTGACCACGACGATTAGCGTGATGAAAACGGCCGTCACGATGATGCCGATCCCTGTGAGGCAGCCGCAGAACCCGCCACAGCCACTCCTTTTTTTGATGGGTTCATAAGGGTCGGTCGGGTGGCTGCGGCCTTTCTTCGTGCGCTTGCCATCCGCATCCAAGGTGTAGGTCGGGCCGAGGGTGGTCTGGTCGAGTAAATCCGGATCCGGGGGTGGTGGAGCTTTGATTCCCTCCGGTAGCTCGTCCGTTTTCGGGGCTTCAGGGGATTTGGAGGAATCGTCGCTGGAATCGCTCATGAAGTCGGGCATTATCAGATACGGAAAAACAGGGAGGATGCAAAGTGATTCCCAACCTGACTTTGCCATGGATTTTGATGTCGTCATTCCCGTTCACAACCGAATTGCTCCCTTACAGAGAGCAATTCAGTCAGTGCTGGAACAGGACCTGGCCGCCAGTCGCATCATCGTGGTGGACGATGCTTCGACGATTGATCTTAGTGAGGTCAAGGAATGGGCGATGAAGGAGGGGTGCCGCTGGAAACGACTCGGAAGCAATGTGGGACCAGCGGAAGCCCGCAATCGGGGTGTTGAAGAAGGTGAGAGCCGCTGGATCGCCTTCCTCGATTCCGACGACACCTGGTCGCGCGGAAAATTGAGGCTGCAGGCGAAGTGGATCGCCGGGAATCCCGAGTCCCGAATATCTCAGGTAAGGGAACGGTGGATTCGTGAGGGTAGGGAAGTAAAGAAACCGTCGCATTGGGAGCCGCGCGAGGGTGACCTCTTCGAGCATTCGTGTCAGCGGTGTTCCATCGGACCTTCCTGCGTCGCC
>JABSSQ010000072.1 GCA_013213905.1 Verrucomicrobiales bacterium
CACGGTTTACGCCGCCGCCCGTCGAGTCGAAAAGATGGAAGCCCTCAAGGACGATGGCGTTATCCCAATCCAGCTCGACGTCACCAAAGAAGAGGATATTCAGAACGCCCTCGAAACGATCCATGAATCGCACCAGGGCGTGGATGTTCTGATCAACAATGCCGGCTACGGGCTCTACGGCGCCATGGAGGACACGCCCCTCGAGGACGCCCGCTACCAGTTTGACGTGAATCTTTTCGGCCTCGCCCGCCTCACCCAACTGGTGCTCCCTCACATGCGCGAACAGAACTTCGGTCGCATCATCAACACCTCTTCCGTCGGGGGAAAAATCTACACGCCGCTCGGCTCGTGGTATCATGCAACGAAGCATGCGCTCGAGGGCTGGTCGGACTGTCTGCGCCTCGAAGTCGCACCATTTGGCATCGACGTAGTCATCATCGAGCCCGGCGCGATCATCACGGAGTTCGGAGATGTCATGGGCGGTCCCATGCTGGAACGCTCCGGCAAAGGCCCCTACGGTTCGATGGCTCAGAAGATGGCCAAAACCTTGGAGCGAGAAATGAATAATGGTGGCGGTTCACCTCCCGGCGTCATCACCAATCTGATGGTGAAAGCCAGCGAGGATGACAAGCCGAAAACCCGCTATGCCGACGGCAAGTGGGCCAAGCTGCTGCTATTTATGCGCCACTGGCTCAGTGACCGCACTTTCGATGGGATCATCAAGATGATGATCAGATAGCCTTCACGCGCCAACTCTTCAGACGATGTGAAGCCGGAGGAAGCTTCAACGCCCAACTTGAGGCGAAACGCCTCCAAAGACTCACGGCCCAGCGATGGCAGACCGACATCACCCGCTCTCTGGCTATCGTGACATCGCCCCGAATTTTCACCCCTCGTCAACGCCCAGCTCTTTCAGCTTGGCGGCAACATCAGCACCGTGGGACCTCGCACTGACCTTGTTATCAATGTAAAGAATTTTGCCGTCCTTGCCGATGAAGAACGTCACCCGGGATGCATTCTTCCCCTTGAGAATACCGTAGGCTTCCGCCACTTCACGCTCCGGGTCGCTCAGGATCGGGTAATCGAGTTCAAGGGACTCGGCAAATTTCGTGTTGGTTTCAACATCGTCGCAACTGGCCGCAAAATAAGCCACGTCGAACTTCCGAATCTCTTCGCCACTCTCACGGAGCGACTTGCATTCGGCGGTTCACCCGCCCGTAAAGGCTTTTGGGAACCAGGCCACCACCACAGCCTGCTTGTCTTTAAAATCCGAAAGCTGGTAGGTCTTGCCATCGCTTCCCATCATGGACAGGTCGGGTGCGGCATCGCCGACAGCAAGATCGGCCCGGGCGTTTGAATTGAATGCGGTCATTCCTAAGAGAACCCCCGCAAAGAGGAGTGCTTTTTTCATGGTTAATCAAATGGTTCGAGGAATCAAACCGCGTCAAGCTAACGACTTAGGGACAAGATGTCGACTTTTCCGTAGTGGCTCATCCACGCCGGACACGCGGTTTTGAAGTCCTGAATCCCCGAGAAGCTCTCAAGAGCTTGGCGTCGTCCACATCAATCTGCGGGAAACTTTTCTTCAAAACTTCATAAGAATTCGTTCTGATCGGGAGTGGAGAATTGAAACCCTATGCCACCGGCCAGCGACAACTCCGAGAGTTCTGAAGGAAACTTCATCCAACTGCTAGCTCGACACGAACCCGAAATTCGTGCGTTCATTCGCGCCTCGATTCCGTCACCGCTGGATGTCAGCGAAATCATGCAGAACGTCAGTCTCGTCGCCTGGAAGAAATTCTCTGATCTGGACAACCCCGAAACCGACTTCGCGCGCTGGACTTGCGTCATCGCCCGATACGAAATCCTGAAATTCCGCCGGGCCCGGGCTCGGGATCGTTTCGTCCTCGACGAAGACATCATCGAAAAACTTTGCG
>JABSSQ010000073.1 GCA_013213905.1 Verrucomicrobiales bacterium
CTACATTTATCGCAAGCAGCTTGAGGAAGCGGAATTCATCGTGATCAACAAGCTCGACCTGCTTCACCCGGAAGGCGTCGAAGACTTGAGGGCAGCCATGAACCGGGAGTTTCCGGATGCCCAGGTGTTTGAGCTGTCAGCTCGTGAAGGCACCGGCTGCGAAGAGTGGTTCGAAGCGGTCCTGGCTGCGGAAATGAATTCGAAACGGTTTCTCGATATCGATTACGAGAAATACGGTGAAGGTGAGGCTTTGTTAGGATGGTTGAACGCGGCGATTGAAATCAAGTGCGACGAACGCCGTGACGAAGAGTTCGACGGGAACGAACTGTTGAGAGATATCGCGTTCTCGCTGCGGACAAATCTCGAAGAGGCCGGAGCTGAGGTGGCCCACCTCAAGATGACCTTGAATCCGAAGGGCGATCCCATGGAGATCGCTGCAATCAACCTGGTCCGAGGTGATTCCGACCCCGAGCTTTCTCATCGGCTATACGAGCCACTGGATGAGGCGGAATTGCTGCTGAATATCCGTGCGGAAGTCGACCCGGATACGCTGGAGCGGGCTGCGGATGCAGGGTTGGAGCAGGCGATTGCAATGGATGCGGGATTGTTGTTCCGGATCAATCACCTGGAGCATTTCCGGCCCGGGATGCCGACTCCGACGCATCGCGTCACGGCCGACAGCGCGTAGATATTTTGAGGAGCCTGTTTTGAAGTATTTCGTCAGTGTAGCGGTATCGATTGTTCTCGCCTCGACGTTCTGCTTCGGCTTCTGGGTGGTTCTCGACCATGACTACAACTGGTCGGCGATTGCCCCCTACACAGGAAACCTGATTTCGGGATGGGGGGTGACCCTGGGCATCTCGCTCGCCGCGATGGTCTTGAGCGTGATCGTCGGAACCGTGCTCACGATCGGACAGCTTTCGGCGCATGCCGTGCCGCGTTGGCTTTCGAGGGCCTACGTCGAGTTGATTCGCGGCACGCCGCTGCTCACCCAGATCCTGATCGGGTATTATCTGATTGCTGACGCCGTCAATTGGGACAGCCGCTTCGGGGTCGGCCTGGTGGTGTTGTCCTGTTTTTCGGGTGCGTATCTGTCCGAGATCTTTCGTGGTGGTGTGGAATCGATTTCCAAGTCGCAGTGGCTCTCAGCCCGGGCCATTGGACTGACTGAGGGACAAACTTATCGGTTCGTGGTGATACCCCAGGCGATTCGGAGGGTGCTTCCGGCATCGGCCGGGCAGTTTGCCAACCTGATCAAGGATTCGTCGCTGCTCTTTGTGATCAGTGTGCACGAGTTCACCATGCAGGCGCGCGAGGCGAACGCGAATACCTACGCCACCTTTGAAGCTTATCTGCCGTTGATCCTGGGATACTTCATCCTGACTTTCCCGATATCCCTGTTGAGCCGTCACCTGGAGGAGCGCTTTTCCTATGAGCATTGAAGTCCGGGAATTGCATCAGCACTATGGAGCCACCCGCGCGGTGGACGGGGTGTCCCTGGCCTTGCCGGATGACGTTCAGGTTCTCGCATTGATCGGACCGTCAGGAGGCGGGAAGTCTACCTTCCTGCGTTTGATTGGCGGGATCGAGACACCAACCTCGGGGTCAATTTACGTTGATGGTAAAAAGCTGCCGACCGGGGAGGAGGAGCTATTGAAATACCGCAAGAAGAACGGGTTTCTCTTCCAGGCTTTCAATTTGTTTCCTCACCTCACCGCCTTGGAGAACATCGTGCTTCCGCTGGTTCAGGTTCATGGCTGGAGTGGTGAGACAGCGGAGGAGCGGGCCCGGGAAGCGGTGAAACGGTTTCATCTCGAGGCGCACCTGGAGAAGCGGCCGGGGCAGTTGTCGGGTGGTCAGCAACAGCGAATCGCGCTGGCTCGTGCGATGGCTCATGAGCCGGCCCTGCTGCTGCTCGACGAGCCGACCTCAGCGCTCGACCCGGAGATGAAAGCCGGTGTGCTGGATTTGATCGAGGAACTCTGCGATGCCGGTCAGCGCATTGTGCTCTCGACTCACGAGATGGGATTTGCGCGTCAGTCGGCGGATCATGTGGTGTTTCTCGCTGACGGGCAGGCAATCGAAGAGGGAAGCGCCGAACGCGTGTTCGAATCGCCCGGCGATCCCAAGGTTCGCCAGTTTCTCGACAAGGTCATGAAGTGGTAGGAGGCCGCCTGCGTCGGAATTGTCGCTCGACTCTTAATGGGGCTTCTGGGATGATCCGTTCATGAGCTGGTTAGTTACCATTGCGATTGGATTTGTTGCCGGAGCGCTGGGCCGGTTTCTGATGCCCGGCAAGGACGTTCAAGGCTGTCTCATTACCACGGTGCTTGGAATTGGCGGAGCGGCCGTGGGGCGCTTCATCGCTGAAAAAGTGGGCATGGATCCCGGAGCTGCCGGCAGCGCCTGGGATATTCGCAGCATGGCCGTTTCGGTCGGCGGCGTGATGGTGATCCTGCTTCTTTACCGGTTGATTCTTGGATTGAAAGGGAAGTGATCCGACGCGGTCGCGGGGGACCGCGACCCTCCATGCCTTCGGCATTTTTGACGATACGACATCGACGCTTCAGTGCGCGGCCCAGGGAATCCATCCGGCTCGCAGGATGGCGAGCAGCAGGGTCACGACGATTGAAGCTGCGAGCGTGGAGTAAAACACGGCTGCTGCGGCGAACCGGCTGTCGGCTTTGAATTCATGAGCGAGGAGCGCGGTGTTTACTGCAGTGGGAGAAGCGGCTCCAAGTATGAGGATAGCGGCCATTTCTCCTTCGAATCCAAACAGCTTAGTCAAACCGATAGCGACGAGCGGCCCGCCAATGAGTCGAATGACAAGAGCGTAGCCGAGACTGCCCCGGGGAGCCGGGGGCTTGGTCTTGGAAAGCTGCACTCCCAGGGTGATCAGGGCAAACGCGACCAGCGCATTGGCGAGGTAGGTCAGCGGCGTCCAGATATAGACCACTTCTTCGATCGGGTTGTCGAAGTGACGCAGTGTCAGGGCAATGAGGATCGCCCATGGGGAAGGTTGTTTCAGGATGGGTTTGATCCAGCCCTTGCGTTCGCGGCTGCCTGCGTTGGCGAGAAGGATGCCAACGGAGAAACTGGTCAGGTTCATCGTTGCGAGCACGAAGACCTGGATGACGCTGCCCAGTTCGGTGAAAGCGAGAGTCATCAGGGGAATTCCCCAATTCCCTGAGTTGTAGATCATCGTGCTCAGCTTCATCGAGTAGCGCTCTCCCGGCGGGAAGCGATGCAACAGCGATGTGATCCAGCTGATGACACCCATTGAGATGATGACCGCTACGGTAAAGCCCACCACAGCAAGCCCGGTCTCTCCTGCGAGGTCGGAACTGGAAAGGCGTGTCAGGATGAAGGCCGGGACAAAAAGGTAGATGTTGAGCTTTACCAGGGACTTCAGGTCAATGTCGAAGATGCGGTCGAGCAACCATCCCAAACCGGCCAGGAGCAGGATGGGTAGGCAGACGTTGATGAAGATGGGAAAGAGCATGTGTGACTGCAGCAACAGGCGCGCCCTTGAATGATCTGTCAAGATTCAGGGCATTAAGGAGGCGTTGGAAGGGATCGGTGATCATTGCCTATCGCGGAGTCCGTGCATTCGCGCCGGAGGGTGCGGAAACCGCGATACGCAAGGCGCACAAGACGGTAGCAAAACGTTCTCGGGGGAAAAGGTGATGTAGATGGAGTCGTTACAGCCGGGGAATGGGTTGGCTGAAAGTTCAGTGATATGACACCCCCGGGGCTGGAGATGCTGAATGCA
>JABSSQ010000074.1 GCA_013213905.1 Verrucomicrobiales bacterium
ATGGATGTGCTCAAGGAGTTCGACTACCCGTTCACCGTCTTTCTCTACAAGAACTACGTTGGCGTCGGCGGCCGCTCCATGAGTCCTGAAGAGATCCGTGAGATCGCTGCAGCTGGCGGAACACTTTCAAGCCACTCGGTCAGCCATGCCAATATGTCCGACCGCAAGGGCCGCTCTGCGGAAGCCTACACCGCCTGGCTCAAAGAGGAGCTGGAAGAATCCCATCGCTTCCTCGAGGAAAACTTCGGTGACACCGGCGCCGTCGAGAAAACCTTGGCTTTCCCCTACGGCATCTACAACGACCAGGTGCTCGAGCTGGCCCGGGAATTCGGCTACGAAGCCTGCTTCACGGTGAACGGTAAGAAGACAACCTGGGATGTGGAGGATATGGAGATCGGGCGCTACGTCGTCCACGGTACGACCCTCGCCAATTTCGAGCCTGCTCTCAATTTTGGAGGAGGAAACCAGACCACCTCAGGTCGCCGTCTCATGACCGAGACGACTGACACTGATGGTTCCACCAGCGCCCCGCTTGTCTCGGTTATGCCCCCCGCCGATTCCGTCATCGGTAATCGCCTCCCCCTCATTGAAGTCGATCTTTCCCGCCTGCCCGGGGTTCAGCCGGAAAGCATTTCCATGAGGGTTACCGGTTTCGGCAAGGTCCCTCACCATTACGACTACGGCACCGGCACCGTTCGCTACCAGGTGCCTCAACGGCTCCGGCTCGACAACTGCAGTGTCCAGCTGAGCTTCCGTCACGCCAACAATTCGGACACAGAAGTCATCACTTGGAATTTCACCCTCGATCGTCTTGCCGATTACCTCGACGCCGATGCCACGGCGCCCGGTCAGAACGCTCCACTTGAAATTCCGGAAACCGATGGGAACAGTGCCGACTCCGGTGCCTCGACGGCACCCACCGCGACACCCTCTATTTGACCGGCCATTATGTTCAATTCCCTCTCCGACAACCTGCAGGAAACTTTCAAGAAACTGCGGGGACATGGCAAGCTTTCCGAAAAGAACATCTCCGACGCTCTCCGCGAAGTCCGTCTCGCCCTGCTCGAAGCTGACGTCGAGTTTTCCGTCGCCAAGGATTTCATCGCCAGGGTCAAAGAACAGGCCCTCGGCGAAAAAGTGCTCAAGAGCATCAAGCCCGGGCAGCAGATCGTTAAGATTTTTAATGATGAGCTCGCCGAGCTTCTCGGTGGTGACGCTGCTCCGCTCGATCTCAATCCCCCTGCCCGGCTGCTCATGGTCGGCCTCAACGGTGCGGGTAAAACGACCACCTCAGCCAAGCTCGCCCTTCACCTTCGCAAGGAAGGTCGGCGCCCTCTTCTCGTCGCCTGTGACCTTTACCGACCGGCAGCGGTCGATCAGCTCGTCACGCTCGGTAAGCAGATCGATATCCCCGTTTTTCAACCCGAGCCCGGCGAAACCGACGTTCTCAAGGTAGCCAAAGCCGCCCTCAAGTGGGCCGACGACCAGAACGGCACAGTCATCATTTTCGATACCGCAGGCCGCCAGGAAGTGGACGATAATCTGATCGGCGAGCTCAAAGGCCTCCGTGATTTCCTCGATCCCAGGGAAACCCTGCTCGTTGCCGACTCGGCCACCGGTCAACAGGCCGTCAGCGTGGCCCAGACTTTCAACGATGCCATCGGCCTGACCGGTCTGGTCCTGACC
>JABSSQ010000075.1 GCA_013213905.1 Verrucomicrobiales bacterium
AAGACTGTCAGCGAAACCCTGAGACGATGTGGTGCTCTAGCTGCCAGAAAAGCCGGGAAGATCGAGGCAAAAACGGCCACGGTCTGGTTTGAGCAAACTACCGGAAAGGCGGCCGAAGAACTCGGGCAGGCCTTCGCCGAGGGCATCGTCATGGGGTCCTATCGATTGAGCGACTTCAAATCGAAGAGCGAACCTGCCCCGCTGAAACGCATCACGATCCACGCGACCAGGGAGTTCAATGCGGGGGCCAAAAGAGGTCAGATCATCGGCGAAGCCAACTGTCTGGCACGACGCCTTCAGGACACTCCAGCCAACCTGATGCGGCCGTGCGATCTCGTTTCCGAGGCCAGGAAAATTGCTTCCGGAAACGAACTGGTGACCTCCCGCATTATCGACGAAAAGGCCATGGCCAAGTTCGGGATGGGTTCACTGCTTTCCGTTTCACGCGGCTCAAGCGAACCGGCATACCTCATTCATCTCACCTACAACCCCAAAAGGAGGGCCGGCAAGAAACTTTGCCTCGTCGGAAAGGGGCTCACCTTCGATGCCGGCGGTATCAGCCTGAAGCCCTCGGCCAAAATGGATGAGATGAAATACGACATGTCAGGTGGGGCCGCGGTGCTCGGAGCCATGGCCGCCATTGCCGAGCTCAAACCCGACATCGAGGTCCATGGACTCGTTCCGGCATCGGAGAATCTTCCTGACGGAAAAGCCAACAAACCTGGAGATCTCGTCACCGCGATGAACGGACTCACGATTGAAGTGCTTAACACCGACGCCGAAGGCCGCCTCATCCTCGCTGACGCTCTCGTCTATGCCGGAAAGAAGATCAAACCCGATGCCATGGTCGACCTCGCCACCCTCACCGGGGCGGTTCTACACGCGCTTGGTCATGAATACAGCGGAGCCATGGGCAACGATGAGTCACTCATTCAGGAATTCGTAAAGTCCGGCCGGCGAACCGGTGAACTCGTCTGGCCTCTTCCTATTCACGAGAAACACTCTGATTCAATGAAGGGCAACGTTGGCGATCTCAAGAACATCAGCGGCCCTGGCATCGGCGCTGGCTCTTCGACCGGCGGGGCCTTCCTCGAAAACTTCGTGGGTGACATTCCCTGGGTCCATCTCGACATTGCCGGGAGCGCCTGGGGTGCCGCCGATCGTGATTACCAAAACAGCGAAACCGGAACCGGCGTCGGCGTTCGTCTCCTCGTGGACTGGATTGAGCAGAATATTTGAATTTCGATCCCCTCCGGAACATGAGCCAGAAACACACCATCCTCATCACTGGCGCCTCGTCAGGCATCGGCTTTGACGCGGCACGCACTCTCGCCCAACGCGGCCACACGGTTTACGCCGCCGCCCGTCGAGTCGAAAAGATGGAAGCCCTCAAGGCCGATGGCGTTATCCCGATCCAGCTCGACGTCACCAAAGAAGAGGATATTCAGAACGCCCTCGAAACGATCCATGAATCGCACCAGGGCGTGGATGTTCTGATCAACAACGCCGGCTACGGGCTCTACGGCGCCATGGAGGACACGCCCCTCGAGGACGCCCGCTACCAGTTTGACGTGAATCTCTTCGGACTTGCCCGACTCACCCAGTTGGTGCTCCCCTACATGCGCAAAGAGAACTTCGGTCGCATCATCAACACCTCTTCCGTCGGGGGAAAAATCTATACCCCACTTGGCTCCTGGTATCATGCCACCAAACATGCGCTCGAGGGCTGGTCGGACTGCCTGCGACTCGAAGTCGCACCATTTGGCATCGACGTGGTCATCATCGAACCCGGCGCGATCGTCACGGAGTTCGGAGAAGTCATGGGCGGCCCCATGCTGGAACGTTCCGGCGAAGGTCCCTACGCTTCGATGGCTCACAAGATGGCCAAAACCTTGGAGCGAGAAATGGATAACGGTGGCGGCTCACCTCCCGGTGTCATCACCGACCTGATGGTAAAGGCCACTGAATCCAGCAATCCAAAAACCCGCTATGCCGACGGCAAGTGGGCTAAGCAACTTCTCTTCATGCGTCGCTGGCTCAGTGACCGCGCCTTTGACGGGATCATCAAGATGATGATCAGATAGCCTTCTCGCGCTAATTCTTCAAGAGATGTGATACCGGGATGAGCTTCAACGCCAAATTCGAGGCGGAATGCTCTACTTCCACGGACTCATGGCCCGCCATGTAGCAGACCATCATCACCCGCTCTCTGGCTATCGTGACATCGCCCCGAATTTTCACCCCTCGTCTACGCCAAGCTCTTTCAGCTTGGCGGCAACATCAGCACCGTGAGACCTGGCACTGACCTTGTTATCAATGTAAAGAATTTTGCCGTCCTTGCCGATGAAGAACGTCACCCGGGATGCATTCTTCCCCTTGAGGATGCCGTAGGCTTCCGCCACTTCACGCTCCGGGTCGCTCAGGATCGGGTAATCGAGTTCAAGGGACTCGGCAAATTTCGTGTTGGTTTCAACATCGTCGCAACTGGCCGCAAAATAAGCCACGTCGAACTTC
>JABSSQ010000076.1 GCA_013213905.1 Verrucomicrobiales bacterium
CCAATACCGAGAACGACGCAGAGAATCACGACGATGAGGCAACCGATACCGCAACCTGCAGCGCACTTACCCCCACCACCGCCACTGTCGGCTTGGGGTTGGTTGACTTGATTCGGGTTCTCGAGGGGAGGAGGCGTATCGGTCATGATCGCGAATAGTTTAGTTGCAAATTAATCAAGCAGTCGAGGTGTCATCATCGCTTCGAGCGATCCGCAGCCAAAGTCCGCCTCGCCCCAGAATTCAATGTCCAGTTTGAGCCAGCCAACCGCCAGGGTAGGAAACGAATCGATCCAGTCGCTGGATGCGAACTGGTTAACCAGCTCATGCATACCCGGATTGTGCCCGAATATAAGCGCCGTCTCGACTGATTCATCAAACTGCTGGATGACCCGCAACATCTCCAGCGGTGAAGCGAGGTAAATGGATCGGTCAAAAGCGATTTGATCTTCCGGATAGCCGAGGCCTTCCGCCAGCATTCTGGCTGTCGTTGCCGCGCGAACCGCGGTGCTGGAGGCAATATGACCGGGAACGAGGCCATTCTCTTTCAATGCTGCCGCCATTCGGGGCGCATCGCGCAAACCCCTCTCGTTAAGCGGGCGATCGTGATCCGAAAGCCCATTCATGTCCCAGCTCGACTTGCCGTGTCGAATCACCAGCAGTTGTTTCATAAAATCCTCACAAAGATTGGCCCGTCCGTGCCACTTCGGTGGCTTGACAGAGACTAGCAGCCTACCCAATCTAAAGGCCACCAATTTCTTTCAACTCATGAAGAAAACCTCCCAGCTCACATTCGCAGCCGCCATGGCCGGCCTTGTCTCATTCACACTCTCAGCTGTGGCCGACAACTGGCCGAACTGGCGAGGTCCCAACTTCGACGGATCCTCCTCAGAGAAGGCCAGTTATCCTGCCGAGTTCACCAAGGAAGATGCGGCCTGGAAAACTCAACTCCCCGGTGCCGGCGGTTCGACTCCTGTCGTATGGGGGGACGCTGTTTTCCTGACTTCCGCCAACGCTGACAACAGCGCCATTCTCGCTATCCGTATCGATGCCAAGACCGGCAAGATCGTCTGGTCCAAGGAATTCAGCGATGAAGCGATGCGCGACGAGCGCACCAATACGGCGGGCGCTTCCGCTGTGACAGACGGGAAACTGGTTTACTTTTTCACCGGGTCCGGCGACCTCGCTGCCTTCGACTTCGACGGCAACCAGGTCTGGCATCGCAACATCGAGGACGACTACGGCCAATTCGCCATGCAGTGGACTTTCTCCAGCACGCCTCAACTCGCTCACGACACCCTCTATCTCCAGGTCCTGCAGCGCAACGAGCCCGTGAACGGCTACGGCAATACCGACGGACCCATCGATTCGTATCTTCTGGCGATGGATCCAGCCACCGGCAAAACCAAGTGGAAGCACATTCGCGAAAACGATGCGGTCATGGAAGCCAAAGAAGCCTTCAGCACGCCGATCCCGATCACGGTCGACAACCGCGACGAGCTGCTCATTGTCGGAGCTGACTGTCTCACCGGACACAACCCGGAAACCGGAGAAGAACTGTGGCGCTGGGGCACTTACAACGAAGAGAAAATCGGCCACTGGCGCCTCGTTCCCACTGCCACTTTCGGCGAAGGCACCATCCTCATCTGCGCGCCGAAAGGGGCTCCCGTTTATGCGATTAAAGCTGGTGGTGCCGGCGACATTTCCGGGTCTGGCAATACCTGGACCTCAGAGGGCAAAGAGGTCACCTCGGATGTTCCCTCACCGCTATTCTATGAAGGCTACTTCTACGTAGTCAACGGTCGCAACAAGTTCATCACCTGCCTGCACCCCGCAACCGGAAAGGTTGTCTGGAGCAGGCGCATCGACGGCAAAACCAAAATCGAATCCTCCCCGACTGCAGTGGACGGAAAAATCTACTTCATCAGCCATCTCGGTGAAGTCTTCGTCTATAGCGCCGGTGACAACGGAGGAGCCCTCCTCCACACCACCATGTTCGGATCGTCCCAGAGCGTCAATATTCGCTCCAGCATTGTGCCAGCTGACGGCACGCTTTACATCCGGACGGACGACCACCTCTACGCAGTCCGGAAGTAACTTCCGGAATCAGCTGAAGCGCCGGATCGCTTTATCGCGCATCCGGCGCATCGACCACTCGAGGGTGTAGTCCTCGAGGGACTCCATATCGACCCAGGCGAGGTCGTGGGATTCATCCGTCACGATATATTCTTCATCCTCGCCAGCCTGGACCAGGAATCGAATGTCGTAGTGGAAATGTGAGGGCTCACCCTTTCGCTCAGGGATTCCATGAACATCGAGATCGAAGATCTCCGAAGTCACGGCCTTCAAATCCTTCAGCCCCGTTTCCTCGAGACATTCCTGCATGGCGACGGATAAAACATCCGATTTCCCATCGGCATGTCCGCCCGGTTGCAGCCAGAGATTCAGTTTCGCGTGATGCGTGAGGAGGGTGCGCTTACCTGAGGCATCTACAATCCAGGCTGAGCCGGTGATATGGCCCTCTTCAAGGGATCGTTTGAAGCAATCCGAGTTCCGCTCCACAAAATCCTTAACCCGTCGACCCGTGTCGGCTTCGCCGGGATGACGTTCGACATAGCGATCAATTAACTGTATGAGGGACTCGCGATGCATGCGGGCGCAGTTTACCCGACCAGACCGCCCCCGCAACGGCATTTCATTCAACGCAACGTAAGGTGCCTGTGTCCCAGAGTGTCATCTTAGCGTAAAGTCCCGAAAAGCATGTCCAGTTGCTGTTCAGAACCCGAGCCGGAACCTCAAGAAGAAGAGGGTCCATGCTGTCACGAGGAGCCGTCGCGTCCCGACTGGATTCTCTATGGTTCTCTGTTGCTCGTCATTCCCGCTTATGTTGCTTCCTATTTCATTCCCCACGACGACACCACACTGAGCGAGTTCACTCACGCGATTCGTGAATTCATGGAATTGATGTGGTGGGGCCTCCTCCTCGGCATCATTGCCGTTGGCTTCCTGCAATACGTGCCTCAGCGGCGGGTGCGACAATGGCTCGGCGATCGCAGCAACTTTTCCGGACTAAGCCGCTCCATCGCTGCGGGGCTGCTCTTCGACATGTGCAGCCACGGCATCCTCATCATCGGGATGCAACTTTACCGGCGGGGTCTCAGCCTCGGACAGACCATGGCATTTTTGATTGCCAGCCCATGGAACTCCCTCAGCCTGACATTTATTCTCATCGGACTGATCGGATGGAAATGGACTCTACTGTTCATTGGGCTTTCTGCCGTAATTGCTTTTGTGAGCGGCTTTCTCTTCAATCTGCTTGAGAAAAAGTCTATCGTTCCTCCGAATCCCTATCGCCTTGATCTCGAGAACGACGACGAACCCGAACCCGGTTTTCGGGAGCAAATCGGCCCTCTCCTTGCGAAGCCTTCCGGCTGGGGAAAATGGTTTGCCTCTGCACTTCAGGAATCGAGAATGATCATCCGTTGGATTCTCTTCGGCACCGTGCTTGCGGGACTGCTACGAGTCCTCCTTCACCCTGACATATTTGCCAATTGGTTCGGCCCCTCGGTCCTCGGCCTTGGCCTGACCCTGATCGCGGCCACCGTGATCGAAGTCTGCTCCGAAGGTTCCAGCCCCATCGCTGCCGACCTCATTAATCGCGCCGGGGCTCCCGGAAACGGATTCACCTTCCTTATGGCCGGCGTTGCCACCGACTATACCGAGATCATGGCCCTTCGCGAAACGACCCGCTCCTGGAAGATCGCTTTGCTTCTTCCAGCTATTACCGTTCCCCAGATCCTCGTGATCGGATGGATCCTCAACTCTCTGTCTTGAAGTAGCGCTTCAAGAGAGCCTGCTCTTCCGGCACCAGTGATTCGCGCCAAACCGCGTCACCTCCACGTCCTTGCGAAGTGACCGCACCACCCGCCTGAGGGCCGGACGCACCCTTGTCCTCTTCGTGCTCGGTTTCGCCGACGCCGAGAAGATCCCCCATCGATGCGCGTGATAAATCTTCGTTGGTCACCTTCTCGATATTGTTGGTCCCGAGATCATCCTCGTCACCGAAGAACAACGGTGCGTCCCCTCTTCCTCTGGAAATGCTGCCCTGACCGGGCTGCAGGCCTAGACCAAGGCCTAAGCTGGATCGTCACAACCCTCCTTCGGCCATGGGTGGAAGTCCATCCATGCTGCCCAGCGCCTCGCATTTTTGGCCAAGCCCTTCCTGCAACTGCTGCATTTGTTCAGCCGTCAGATTCTTCATCATCTCCTGGCTGACTTGTGAGGGATCGATCTGGCCGAGCTGTTTGGCCAACTCGCTGTTAATCTCCATCCCGTTCATGGCGAGATTCTTCATCGCATCCTCCATCTCGCGGAGAAGCATTTCTTTACCGGCTTCACTCAGCTCGGTGGAAAAGGAACGCAGGGCTTCGAGGTCGCGCTCAATAGTTCCGAGATCCTTGGATAAATCCTGAATGTCTCGTCCGAGACTTTCCTTCAAAGTATCTGTCGCTTCGAGGCTGGCATGACCAAACCACTCTTCCTCAGGCTGATCCCGAAGATCTTCAATCTTGTCTTCAATTGCCTCAATGCTGTCGGGATCAATCAGCTCCTCCTCTTCCAACGTTGCCAACCACTCCTCCATCTGGCCCCAGGCATTGGGCTCGTGAGTCACCAACTCCTCTTTCCCTTTCAATTCGAGGACCGGAACAAACCAGGCCGCGACGACCATCAGGCCCGCAAGCACCCCTGGAAGAATCGCTACTTCCCATCGCCATTTCAGGCCGATCTCGTCACTCTTCGAAGCACGATGCTCGGGCCAGTCGCCCACTTCGCGATTCGCAGCACTGAGCTGATTATTCAGATTGAGCCGGTCATCGAGCCGAACCAGTGCTTCATCCTTTCCGATGAAACGTCCTTTGCTCCAGAAAAAGGCCCAGAGCGCTGTGCCGGCAACCAGGCCACCCAGAATCACAAAAGGCCCGAACGTTTCCATCCAGTCGGGAATCAGGGTTCGCAGGCAAAGCACGGCCACGGCAAAGAGAATCAGCCCCACTGCAAGAAGCAGATTGAAGCGTTCGAGCCACCAACCGGTATTCACCCGGCGGGCCACCGCCGCCGCTTCACTTCGCCAGAGTCGTTCTGAACTGCCCGCACTCATCAGTTGGAAGATTAGCGGCTGAAAGCGGCAAACGCAAGACGCGTTACTGCCGGTATATCACGACAGTTCCGCGTTTCAACGCTCACCCTTCACCAACTTCAATAGCATCAACGCCGAAGCGCACCCGGCAACGAGGCTTCCATACCACAACACATCCGGAGCGTTTTCGTAGAGCAAGAGCCCCAGGCTCGGTGCGGCGGCGTGCCAGAGGTTCCAGGTCAGGCCCACGGCAGCGCTGTAGCGCCCTCTCATTCTCCCAGGAGAAAGCGACGCCACGTAGACTCCGACATACTGATCATCCCGCCAGAGGTGAATATCACCAGGGCAACCGCTACCGCAATCCTAACAGCCACATACCCAGTCAGCTGACTAACGATTTCGATGCCGGTCAATCCAGCGGTCGCGGTCCTGAACCGCGCGTTCGATTTTCTCCTTCAGGCCTGCCGATGAAAGCGCCTCGCCTCCGGCTCCCACCACGATATCCTGCTCAGCTCGATCGTCAGTCGCGACCGTGATCTCATAGACCTTGGCGTACTTGATAGCGAGACGTTCGATCACGTCATCGGCAGTCTGGCTGCCACTGGTGTAGAAAATTTGCAATCCGCCCTCCTGCCTCTCTTCATCCACGGTGTTGCCGCGACCGTCGAATACGACGACGACGCGGTCCTCCGACCAGTCGCGATAATCGCTCAGCGCTTGGATCAACTCGCGATGAGCGCTCCCCGGATGCTTCCGGTGCCGTTTCAGCAACTCGGGCCAGGCGTGAATGATATTATTCCCGTCCACCAATAAAAATGACGGCCGGGATTCACTCATCACGCGCCGTCATTTCTGATGGTTTTGAAGGAGTCCAATTCATCAACCGAACTCCGTTGGAAGCAAAGCTGGAATCGATCAGCCTTCGCCTTCCTCCTTCTCAGGAGCATCCTTCTTCTTGGCTGTCTTCTTAGTCGCAGCTTTCTTCTTGGCAGCGGCTTTCTTGGTCGCAGTCTTCTTGGCTGCAGCCTTCTTCTTTGCCGGGGCCTTCTTGGCGGGGGCTTCTTCAGCAGCTGCGTCCTTCACCTCCTCGACATCTTCGGCCTTGGCGGCGGCTTTCTTGGCCGGAGCTTTCTTAGAAGCGGACTTCTTGCTGAGTGCGATCTTAGCCTTCACCGCATCCTTCTTGCGCTTCACATAGTTGGCGCGGCGGCGACGCTTCTCGACTTTATTATGCTGCTTACCCATAGTAAAAAGGCCCGCTTTCCTGCGGGGGGCGGCAATTAAGGGGCAAAAAACCGCCTAGGCAAGCGGAAATCCGGCCCAAACCGGGGCGCTCTCAGGCCGGTTTGGCGCCCGTCTCACCGCCGTCACGGCGAAATCGGTAGCCGTATTCGCGAATCGTCTCAATAAACTCGCCCTGGTGAGACTCGATCACCTTTCGCAGGCTGGTGACAAAGCGGTCCACACTCCGAAGCGTCACCCGGGAGCCATAGCCCCAGACTTCGTCCATGATCCGCTCGCGGCTCAGTGCCTCGCCACGGTGCTGGAGAAAGAAATGAAGCAGCTCGTATTCCTTCGGAGAGAGCTTGAGAGGCTCTCCCTCCAAATCCAGCAACCGTCGCGCCCCGGGGTCGAGCCGGAAACCTCCGAACGCATTGCTGTCCCCGGAATTCGCTGCCACCGCATTCTGTCGCCGCAAGACTGCCTCCGCCCGCGCCAACAGCTCCCGAACGCTGAAAGGCTTTGCCAGGTAGTCGTCACCACCCAGCCCGAGGCCCAGCAGAATATCCGACTCCTCGCCCTTGGCAGTCAGGAAAATGATGGGATGTGAAAAGCCTTCCTGCCGCAGGTAGCGGCACACCTCGTAGCCGTTGACTTTCGGCAACATCACATCCAGAACAATCAGGTCAGGCCGGTCGCGCAACGCCTTCTCAATGGCTGACTCACCGTCCATGGCGTTGTCCACCCCGTAGCCTTTGGCGGCAAAGTTATCCGTTACTCCCCGAAGGAGGGTGGGATCATCTTCAACTATTAGCACTCGATGCATCGTCTATTTCTCAGGTCCGGGCGGGAAGCGAAACGACAAACCTCGCCCCCGGCCCCGTCCAGGCAGGATCCACGTAAACCGCTCCGCGAAGTAATTTCATAAACCGGCGGCAAATAGCCAGGCCCAGGCCGACTCCGGCTTTCCCCTGGTTCAATCGCGCATCCCCGCGAAAGAAGCGCTGAAAAATAACCCGGCGGTCCCGCTGGCGAATTCCTTCACCGCCATCTGTTACCGAAATCATCACCTGCCGCCCGGTCGCCTCGACCGAAACCTCCGCCTTCGGTGGCGAGCCTCCGTATTTCAGGGCATTGTTCAACAAATTTGCGAGGACCACCTTCAACGCCTGTGGATCCGTCACCACGACCACATCGTCGAGACAGCTCCAAGAGACTGAGCCGCCCATACGCTCAAACTGGGGACGAAACAGTTCCACTTGTTCCTCGATCAAGCGCGGCACCCGGCTCTCCACTTTCTGAATCGAGACCTGCCCCTTTTCGAGGCGGCTGAAGGTCAGAAACTGATCAGCCAGTTCCCTGACCCTCTCATTCTCTTTCTCGAGCAGTCCGAGGTATTCCTCCGTTGCTTTCTCATCGAGCTGACCGTCCTCCAGCGTTTCAATCAAGACCTTCATGGCCGCCACCGGCGTCTTAATCTCATGAGAAATAGTCGTCAGCAGATCGCTGCGAATCGCATCTACCCGCAAGCGGCGGTGTACCGTGAACCAAACCCCTCCGGCAGCGAGAACCACTCCGCCCATAATCACCGCGGCGTGCCAGAGCGTCTGCCGCTTTTCCTCCTCGATGTGATCCGGAAAAACCGGCACACCATCCAGCGAAATCGACCACCCGGCATACTCACCGTCGGTAATCTGGTAAATAATGGCATCCCTCGACTGAGCCACCTCCGACGCGTCCACCGGATTGCCGTTCGGATCCGTCACCGCAAGTTTCACTTCCTCCCCGAAAACCCGACGCATGTAGTCATAGAGTTCGACACCACCCCGCTCGGGCTGCTCCAGGGAAAAACGCTCCACGATAAGGCTAAGCTGCCCCCGGTAGATCGAGGTGATCTCTGCCACTGCCCCGTCGCGATCCCGCATTGCGTTCTGCACCATCAACTGGACCAGCAGAACGCTCGGAATCAGGGGCAGCAAAGCCAGCAGCACAATGAGCCATCTCACTTGCCGCTGACTGAGCCACAGTCCTGATTTCACAACAACAGGTATAACATAGTCACCAAAAGCTGAGAATCATTTTCAGCCTTCAGTGGGCTCGAGCAGTCGGACATTTTCACCCATGTATCCCACATCGAGCGCATTCTCATCTTCGTAGCCGTCCCGTGGAATATAACGGGCATCCGATCCACGCCCCCTCAGGGTCACCAGCTTGGCATGTCCTCCCACAAACGCGACCACGGCCTTCCTGCCCTCCCAGCATCCCCCCTTACTTCCGAGGGAATCAATGTAGGTTCCATTTCCATCAGTGCCGTCAACTACCAGCGGAAAGTTCGGGCGGCTCGTATCAGTGAGGCCACTAACGTAGGCAAAATGATTTTCACCGCCCTCCAGGATCTCGGCTGGATCTTCGAAGCGATTGTCCGCTTCCCTCCCCCAGGCCGATCGCGGCACTGCAAAAATTCTTTCGTCTGCAACGTAATCCGGAATCAGGCTGCGAAACGCATCATTCGAAGTGGTGATCTCTTCTTCGTAGACATTTTCACCGGAAGGGAACAGTCCCTCGTTGTCCGTCGCGTAGGTTCGCAGACTCAGCCCGATGCTACGGGCATTTGATGTCGCCGCCGCCATCTTGCCCTGGAGCAGGGCTGACTGGATCGCAGGAAACCCGACACCGCCGAGGATCGCGATGATCGCCATTACTGTTAACAGTTCGATAAGCGTGAAAGCTCTGTTTCGAATACCGACACGATTATTATGATTTATTTTCATGATAGTGATATGATTTGAGTTCATGTCGCAGGTTTCGGAACTCCTTTCCCTCACCTGACAAACACATCGTGCCGGCAGCGTGTTACCGTTTTGTTACCGTCCCGTTCTCAGATCATGAAAACCCCGCCCGACGAGAATCCCTGGACCACTCACGAGACCAGGGAGATCTATGACAACCCTTGGATTCGGGTCACCGAAAGCGGTGTGACTAATCCGAACGGAGGCCAGGGCATCTACGGGGTTGTTCACTTCAAGAACCGTGCCATAGGCGTAGTTCCCATCGACGACGAAGGCTACACCTGGCTCGTCGGGCAGTATCGCTACACCCTCGAATCCTACGAATGGGAAATCCCCGAGGGCGGTTGCCCGGAGGGTGAAGAACCGACCGAAGCCGCCCGACGCGAACTCCTCGAAGAGACCGGCCTTATTGCCGGTAAGGTTGAACTGCTTCTCGACAATCTCGCGCTCTCCAACTCGGTCACCAACGAACGCTGCAGCATCTTCGTGGCACGGGATCTGACCCAGGCCGACGCCAGCCCTGAAGATACCGAAGAGCTCAAGGTCAGACGGATACCGCTCACCGAAGCCATCGAGATGGCCAGGGACGGAACGATTACCGACGCCGTCTCGGTGATCGCGTTACTGAGGCTGACAACGCCATGACCTAACCCTGTTGGGCAAGATCCTTCGGAAGATTGGCATCTTTCGCCGCACCTTCATCAGAACGCCGCAGGCGTGGAAGGCCAAGTTCCACCTTGGCCGCGAAAGTTCCGCTCGAAATTCTCACGAATTTCGCTACCTGATTTTCAGGACGCCGAAGGCGTGGAGGGGCACGGTCCCCCGTGCCCGAGGAAGCTCACGAGTTCAGCTCTTCGAGCACATCCGGATCACGATCCTGCTCGAAATTCTCAC
>JABSSQ010000077.1 GCA_013213905.1 Verrucomicrobiales bacterium
CTCCCGGCCTGCTTCGCAACATGGTGTTTGCCCACCTCGATTCCGATCTGCCACTGGCTTTCTGGTGGCGGGGTGAGTTTTCCGATGCGTTTGAAGAAGGGCTCTATTCGCGAATCGACCGTCTCATGTTTGACAGTGAAACCTGGGCGGCTCCAAGGGATCAGTTCCTGCGTCTCCTTTCGGCGCAGGATGAATCGTCTTCACCGTTCGTAATGCATGACCTGGCGTTCACCCGCATGAATGCCATTCGCAATGCGGTAGCCAATGCCTTTGATCGACCGGCGGTGGCGCAGCAGCTCGGATCGCTCAGCGACATTTCCCTTCGTTATGCTCCCGGGTATCACATGAGCGCGGTTTACCTAGCTGCCTGGCTTTCGATCCGTCTCGGCGTAGAAGTCGATTTCTCCAAATCCAAAGAAGACCGCTATGTCTTTTCGGGAGCCCGTCCGGGCGTGCCGACCAGTTTCAGCGTTGGCCTTGAGCCCCTCGCTGAAGATCGTGTCGGTACGGTGGAAGTGGATTTTCAGCTGAAGGATGCCCGGGTTGAAATCAGCCGGTGCCAGACCCGCGATTTCATTCGCACCCTGACTCACCTCGAGGATTGCCCCACCGCAGAAGACTGGTTGCCGGCCAAGAAGCTCACGGACGTGACCCTGGTGAAGGATGTTCTCAACCGGGCCGGTCGTAATCGCACCTTCGGCCAGGTCCTGCCGCGATTGCAGGAGCTGCTGACGGTTTAGGCGCCGCCTATTCCGCTGGCTTGTCAGGCTTGAGGTAGCCTACGCCGAGATCATCCGGCAGCGGGGTGACGTTGTTCTCTTGGCCCCACTTGTCCCAGGCGGCTTCCATGATCTTCACCTTCTCAGGGTGAGTTTTGGAAAGGTCATTCAGCTCGGTGCGATCGACGCTGAAATCGTAGAGTTCCCACGGCTTGTCATCGAAGGCGACGAGTTTCCAGTTTCCTTCACGGACGGCGCGATGGCCCTGGTGCTCGAAGAAAAGAGTGCGTTCCGGCCCGCCGTTGTTGAGTTGATCAATCAGATCGACGCCGGGAAGTGAGAGCGTGCCGGTGTATTCGGCGCCACTGACAGCAATGGCGGTGGGAAGCAGGTCAATGATGTGAGACGGATCGTGAATGATAGAGCCGGCTTTCACCTTCAGCCCGTCCGGCCAGTGGACGATACCGGGAGAGGCGATGCCTCCTTCGTGGACGAAGTGCTTGTACATCCGCCAGGGTGTGTTGCCGGCGTTGGCCCAGCCCGAGCCGACGCTGTGAAAAGTGCCGGGGGTTCCCATCTCGTCGAGCATGTCCCCGGTGTGGAGAATGTTCCCATTGCTGGACTTGATGTCGAAGCCGAAAGGATCCCACTCGAAGCAGGCGCCGTTGTCGGAAGTGAAGACGATCAGGGTGTTCTCAAATTCTCCGGCCGCCTTGAGATCGTCGATGACTCGACCAAGCTGGGCATCCATACGGTCGACCATTGCGGCGAAGATGGCCATGCGGCGGGCGAGGTCGAGACGGCGATCCTCGGGCAGGTCGTCCCAGGCGGGGTTGGTCCCGGTCTTGGTTTCGCCATAGTTTCGCCAGGTCGAACGTGGCGTGAGCTTGGTGTCGGTGGCTACGATGCCCATCTCTTTCATGCGCTCGAGACGCTCGTCACGAAGTTGGTCCCAGCCGCCGTGATAGCGGTCGGCGTATTTGGCGATGTCTTCCTTGGGAGCATGCAGCGGGAAGTGTGGAGCGTGGTAGGCGAGGTAGAGGAACCAGGGCTGGCCGGGTGTTTCGCGAGCCAGTTTGAGGAAGTCGAGGGCGTGGTCCGTCACTGCGTCAGTGGCATAGAATTCTCCATCCGGATACTGACGGGCCTGTCGGCCTTCGGGAAAACGAACGAGGTGGTCGGGATCAAAGAAGCGCTTCGCACTGACAAGTGTACCGTAGAATTCTTCGAAGCCGTTTCCAGTCGGGTCGGGAGTTCCGAGGTGCCACTTGCCTGAGATGAAGGAGCGATATCCTGCTGGCTTCAGCACCTGGGCAATTGTCTGGGCATCGGAAGAAACGATGCCGCGGTAGCCGGGGCGACCGAGGTCATTGGTGGTCATGTGCCCGAGGCCAACCTGGTGCGGGTATTGTCCGGTGAGGATTGCGGCTCGGGAAGGACAGCAGCGGCCGGTGTTGTAGAACTGGGTCAGGCGTACGCCGCCTTCAGCGAGCGAGTCGAGCACCGGGGTTTCAATTTCTCCTCCGAAGCATCCGAGATCACTGAAGCCGAGGTCGTCGGCAAGAATGTAGAGAATATTGGGTTTGTCGGCCGCGTTGAGGCAGGAGGTGGCAGAGAAACACAGGAGAGTCAGAAAAGTCAGCGAGAGTTTCATGATGATTCGCAGGCGTGGCAGGTGAGTCTTGATACGCTTCCCGAAGAATAGCGTAAAGCGAATCCGGTTGGTGAATGCCTTGAAGGAATGTCGGGAACGCGGACATAAAAAAGCCGGACAGGTTGCCCTGCCCGACCCTTTTGTTCCCTGGTGTATGAAATACTTAAGGGGGGAGTTTTGAAAAATGAGTTAATTGAATAATGGGTAGACGCCGGACCGGAGAGCCTATGCAGAAAAGATGATATTTTTTTCGGAAAAGATCGTCGAAAGGCAGCGAATACACAAACAAGGAGCCCGAAAACAAAGGGCTGTCTTTACACGAGAGGCGATAAGCCTAGAATGCTTCGATGCCGGCCAAGCAGAAATGGGTGGTGGCGCCTTCTCCTGATACTGAACTCGTCCGCGAATACTCGGATGCGTTGAATCTTGCCCCGGTAGTTGTATCGCTGGCCCTGCAGCGTGGCTTCGATGATCAGGACGAGCTGGAGCGTTTTCTTTATCCCCGGCTCAAGGACCTGGGCGATCCGTTTAAGTTGCCCGGCGTGCAGAAAGCGGTGGACCGACTTCTCGAGGCCGTCGACAACAAGGAATCGGTGGTTCTCTACGGTGACTACGACGTCGATGGTGTCAGTTCGGTGGCGCTGCTGAATAATGTGCTGAGCGCTTACGGGTTGGAGCCGGTGCCATTCCTGCCGACGCGAATGGAGGAAGGCTACGGGCTCAGTGTTAAAGGGATTGAAAACAGTCTGAACGGGCCGACCCCCGACCTGCTCATCGCGGCCGACTGTGGCACCAATTCGCGCGACGAAGCAGCGATCCTGAAGGAAGAGGGCATTGATCTCATCATTCTGGATCACCATGAGCCGGACTCCGCCGGCACTGCGGATTGCGTGGCCCTGGTAAATCCGAAGCTTGGGGATGACTATCACTACCTCTGCACGGCAGGAGTCGTTTTCAAGGTGGCTCACGCCTTGATGAAGTCCCGTCCGCTGCCTGACTTTGATCTGAAGAATCAGCTCGATCTCGTCGCCATGGGAACGATTGCTGACATTGTTCCCCTGGAAGATGAGAATCGCATCGTGGCACGGCGCGGTCTCGCTCAGCTCGACCGCACGGTGCATCCCGGCGTGGCGGCCCTGAAAAAGGTCGCTGGTGTGGGATCGCCGGCGCGGGCGCATGATGTTGGCTTCAAATTGGGGCCTCGTCTCAATGCGGCAGGCCGACTCGATAAAGCTTCCGCCTCGCTGGAGTTGCTGCTTTGTCAGGATTACGGCGATGCCCAGGTGCTGGCAGAAGGGCTCGATCAACAGAATCGGGATCGCCAGGCGCTCGAGTTGAAGACTCGTGAGGAAGCCGAACAGATGATCCATGACCTGCCACCGGAGCAGCGCAGCCACGCTATCGTGGTAGGGGCTCGCGGTTGGCATCCGGGCGTGGTGGGTATCGTCGCATCACGCATCTCGCGTCACTATCACCGCCCCACTTTCGTCGTGGGTATTGCAGAGGATGGTCTTGGTAAAGGCAGTGGCCGCAGCGTCGAGGGAGTCTCCCTGGTCGCGGCGTTGGAATCGGCCCGCGATTTGATTGAGGCCGGGGGTGGTCATGAAATGGCTGCCGGTGTGAGTGTCAGGGAAGAGAAACTGGAGGAGTTCCGCATCGCTTTCGTGAAGAACGTCGCAGAGCAGGCGGAGAGTGACACGCTCATTCCCAAGCTGCACATCGATGGCGAAATTCCTTTTAAAGACCTCACCCTCGACCTGCTCGACAGCTACGAATTGCTGCGTCCGTTTGGTGCGGGTAATCCTCAGCCGCTATTCATGTCACGTGGGGTGGAGCTGATGCAGGAGCCACGCCTGATTAAAGAGAAGCATCTCAAGTTTCGCTTCTACCAGAACGGGATTGAGCACGAAGGGATTTACTTCAACGGGGTGGATAAGGACATTCCCAATCCCCCGTGGGACATTGCCTACACCATCGACCGCAACGAATGGCGCGGTCGGGTGAAACTGAACATGGTGATTCAGGCGATCCGTAAAGCGAGCTAATCAAGCTAGCGCTTCAGGAGGACCGCCTCGAGGACCTCGTCCACTTCGGTCATGGGCAGGATCTTCAGCTTTTTGCGGGCGGACTCAGGAATGTCGGGGACATCTTTCATGTTCTCGGCCGGCACGAGGATCGTCTTGATACCTGCCTGGAGGGCACCGAGCGCCTTCTCCTTGAGGCCGCCGATGGGCAGGACAGATCCGCGAAGATTGATTTCTCCGGTCATGGCGATGTCCTTGTTGACCCGTCGGTTGGCAAAAAGCGAGGCGAGAGCGGTGTACATCGCGCAACCGGCTGACGGTCCGTCCTTGGGCACGGCGCCGGCCGGGACGTGAACGTGAACGTCGTACCTGTCGAAGTCTTCGCGATCAATCCCGAGCTCTTCGGCATTGTGCTGCACCAGGCTCCAGGCGGCGTGCATGGATTCTTTCATGACGTCACCGATCTGGCCGGTCAGCTTGATGGCGCCTTTGCCGGGGTAGCGCAGGGCTTCAACGTTAAGCACCTCACCTCCGAACGGGGTGTAGGCGAGTCCGTTGACGACGCCGGGTCGACTCTTCCGCATCATCTGTTCGCGGGCGAACTTGGGCGCACCAAGAACTTTTTCGACGTATTCGGGAGTGACTTTCACCACGGTGGACTTTCGCGCAGCGACCTTGGCGGCCACTGAGCGGCAGACGCTGCCGATCTCGCGCTCGAGGTTTCGCACGCCGGCTTCCCGGGTGTAGTCCTCGATGATACGGCGTAGTGCGGTTCGCGACCAGCGGCATTGCTTGTTGGTGATGCCGTTCTCTTTCATCTGCCGTTTCACGAGATAGCGGGTCGCGATTTCGAGTTTTTCCTCCTCGGTGTAGCCGGGGATATCGATGATCTCCATGCGGTCGCGCAGCGGTGCCGGCACGGGGTAAATGGTGTTGGCCGTGGCAATGAAGATGACTTGGCTGAGGTCGAAGGGCACATCGAGGTAGCGATCGATAAATTCGTGATTCTGGCGCGGGTCGAGAACCTCGAGCAGAGCGCTCGCGGGATCGCCGCGAAAGTCGGCGCCGATCTTGTCGACCTCGTCGAGCATGATGACCGGGTTACGGGTGCCGACCCGACGGAGCTCCTGGATAAGGCGTCCCGGCATGGAGCCAATGTAGGTGCGGCGGTGACCGCGGATCTCGGCTTCGTCGCGAATGCCGCCGACGCTGATGCGGGCGAACTCGCGCCCGAGAGCTTCAGCGATGGAATGGCCGAGACTGGTCTTGCCCACCCCGGGAGGACCTAACAAACAGAGAATAGGGCCGCGGCCGTCGGGGTTGAGCTTGCGCACCGCAAGGTATTCGAGGAGGCGCTGCTTTACTTTCTCGAGGCCGAAGTGATCACGGTCGAGAATCTCGCGTGCTCGCTTGAGGTTCTTGTTGTCCTTGCTGAGCTTGCCCCAGGGAAGTTCGGCAATGGTTTCCAGGTAGCTGACGATGACGGAGTGCTCCGGGCTGGCCGGCGGGATGATGTCGAGACGCTTGAGTTCACGCGTGGCGGCCTCCATGACATCTTCGGGGAGATTGGCCGCGTCGAGGCGATCGCGGAGTTCTTCCGTTTGTTCTTCGGTGCCGTCCCCTTCACCCAGCTCGCGCTGGATGGCACGGAGTTGCTCGCGAAGGTAGGCACGGCGCTGGGCGTCTGAAAACTCGTCTTCGACGTCGGCGCGCAGTTTTTGCTGCAGCTCAGCGATATGGAGCTGATTGTTGAGCACCTGCTGCACTTCGTCGGCGCGGGTGGCGATGTCGGTTTCTTCCAGCAGGGCCTGCTTCTGGGTCAGTTCGAGACTGAGATTGGTGGCGAGAAAGTCTGTCAGAATCGACGGCGAATCGATCGAACGCAGCGCGTTGGTCGCTTCGTCGGGAATGGCCGGATTGGTTTCGATGAACTTTTCAGCAGATTCGCGAAGGTTGCGCAGGGTGGCTTCCCACATCGGATTCTGCTTCGGGAAAACGTTCTCGAGGATTTCGAAGCGGGCCTTGAGGAAGGGCTTCTTGGAAAGAAATTTGGTCAGCTTGATGCGTTCGACGATCTGGACAAGGACGAGGGTCTGGTCGTCGTCCTGGCGAATCATTCGCAGCACGTTGCCGAGAGCACCGACACGATAGACGTCGGAGGGACCGGGATCGTCAAGGTCGGAATCCTTCTGCGTGACGAGTCCGAGCAGGCGCCCGGTGGGCAAGAGCTCCTCGAGCAGTTGCTTGCTGGGGGCACGCTCAACGGTGAGCGGGGCGACGGTGCCGGGAAACAGCACGACACCACGAAGCGGCATCACCGGGAGAACGCCCGGCAAATCGCTCCGCCACTCCGGCATCTCCGTATCAGGGAGACTGGTAGAGATCTCGATGATCTCACCGGAGGATTCATTCAGCATTTGTTCAAAGTCTTCCATAGAGGATGAGGAGGGCGGCGCCCCGTCTCGTGATTCAGCGCCGCGAAAATAGAGGGATCAGCCTTCGGCAATAGGAAGAATGATCCAGAGGAGGCCGTTATCCTGTTTGGCTGTAACTCGATTACGATCAATGTCGACAGGAAGATTGATCTCTCTTCCAAATCGACCGCTTTCGATTTCCATGGTCAGGACCTGGCGGCACTGGCTCGAGGTATCCCGCGTTGGCAAAGGGGGGTTGCGCTGGCCGGAGATCCGAACCCGGTCGGGAAGGACGTCGACGTGAATGTCGGTCTTCTCAACTCCCGAAAGATCCACCCAGATTTCGATCCGGTCATCATAGCGATAAGCATTGATGTCGGGGATCCAACCCTGGAGGGACTGGAAGCCGGAAAAGTGCAGACTGCTCAAATCGCGAGCGACATCTTCAGTTTTCCCGATCATACGGGTTAGACGAACCTTGCGGGTCATGATGGCAAAGGTACCAAGGTTTTTCCGTTTTTTCAATACCGCCTCTCACCGCTCGGCGCATTGAGGGGATGGTGAGAAGGCGAGGATTTGTGGCATGATCACTGCGCTCTCGGGCGCACTGAATCATGAACCGCATCATTTCCGTCCTTTCCTGCCTCATTGTTTCGACCTCTTTGTCGTTTGCTCAGGACCAACCTAACATTGTTTTTCTGCTCGCCGACGACCTCGGCTACATGGATGTCGGATTCAATAATCCGGACACCTTCTACGAAACGCCCAATCTCGACGGCCTCGCCAGGACCGGAATGGTCTTTACGGATTTCTACGCGGCCTCCCAGGTCTGCTCCCCGACCCGGGCCAGCATCCTGACGGGCAGGTATCCCGCGCGAACAGACACGACCAATTTCTTTGCAGGTCGACGAGCCGGGACCTATGGGCCGGCGGAGTTCAATACGGTAATGGCACTGGACGAAGTGACCTTCGCCGAGACACTGCGGGATGCCGGTTACTCGACTTTCTTTGCGGGGAAATGGCATCTCGGTCACGACGGGCACCTGCCCACCGACCAGGGATTTGAGGTGAATAAGGGTGGTGGCGGCAATGGACTGCCGCGCAGTTACTTTTCTCCCTACAAGAACGTTGAGAATCTCAAGCCGGGGCCGGACGGGGAGTTCCTGACGGACCGCTTGTCCAAGGAGGCAGCTGCCTTCATCCGGCGGAGTGCTGAAAGCGAGAAACCCTTCCTTTTATACCTGTCCTTCTACAGCGTGCACACGCCGCTCCAGGCCCCGAAGCGCCTCATTGAGAAGTATGAGAAGAAAGCTGCAAAACTCGGCATCGCCGACGAGGACGGCAGTTTTGACAACGAAGGTGCCCGCCAGGTCTGGCCGGACGAGGAAGGACGCCGCAAGATTCGCATTCGCCAGGACCATGCGATCTACGCGGCCATGGTGGAAAGCATGGACGCCGGCGTGGGACGTGTTCTGGATCAGCTCGATCAATCCGGTCTGCGTGACAACACGCTGGTGGTGTTCATGTCAGACAATGGCGGGCTTTCGACTTCGGAAGGCTTGCCCACTTCCAATCTCCCCTATCGCGGCGGCAAAGGCTGGATGTATGAGGGCGGTATTCGCGAACCGGTCGTCTTTCGCTGGCCGGGCGTGACGCCTCCGGGAACCAGTTGCGCGGCACCGGCAGTGAGCACCGATTTTTATCCGACCTTGCTGGAGGCGGCGGGGCTACCGCTCCTGCCTGATCAGCACGAAGACGGTGTCAGCCTGATGCCCCTGCTCCGCAATCCTTTCGCCAAGTTTGATCGGGGGCCGATCTTTTTTCACTACCCGCACTATTCGAACCAGGGCGGCTTCCCGGCCAGCGCGGTTCGCGATGGTGACTACAAGCTGATCCAGGATCTCGAGGACGGGGAGTTTGAACTGTATAACCTCGTGACCGATCCCTCCGAGCACAACAATCTCACTCAGCTTGAAGCCGAGCGAACCGAGGAAATGGCGCGGTCGCTGAACAGCTGGCGCAAGCAGGTGGGTGCCAAGCCATTGAAGAAGAATGAGAAGACCGGTGCCGAGCCGCCGGCGCTTTGGTGAAACTTGAGAGGAGAGAACGATGAGGATTTTTTCGACGCTGCTTTTATCCGTCGTCGCTGTGAGTTTGTCTCACGGTCAGGAGACTCGATTCACCGAGCCGGTGACCTTGCACGATTATCATCCCTTCCGGCAGCTGGCTGACGGGGAGAAATGGGAAACGCGAAAGGTTGAGATTCGGAATCGCATTCAACTCGCTTCCGGTCTACTACCGTTTCCGGAAAAGACGCCGCTGAAAGCCGAACGATACGGCGCCGTCGAGCGGGACGGTTTCAAGGTGGAACGGGTCTTCTTCGAATCATTTCCCGGGCACTTCGTTACCGGCAGCCTGTTCACTCCGACCGGTGAGTCCGAATCCATTGGATTGGTGGACGGTAAGCGTCCCGGCGTGCTGTGTCCCCACGGGCACTGGATGGACGGCCGATTCTTTGACCAGGAACAGCGCAGCGGCATCGAGGGCGTGCGCCGCGAGCTGGCCATTGGAGCAGAGCGGTTTCAGTCGGCGGCTCACAATCCCATCATCGCCCGTTGCGTGCATCTCGCCCGGATGGGGTGCGTCGTCCTGGTTTACGACATGATTGGTTACGCCGACTCGGTCCAACTGCCGGAACACCGTCATGGTTCCCGCGAGACCATGAATTCCGCCGAACCGGGTCAATGGGGATTTGTCAGCCCGCAAGCAACCTTGCGACTGCAGACTGATTTTGGGCTGCAAACTTGGAGCAGTGTCAGGGCGTTGGACTACCTTGCCGGACTGGAGGAAGTCGATAATGACCGCCTCTTGGTGACCGGTGCCAGTGGAGGAGCGACCCAGACCATGGTCCTCGCGGCCATTGATGACCGGGTTGACGCCACCTTTCCGGCAGTGATGCTCTCAACGGCGATGCAGGGTGGTTGCACCTGCGAGAACTCTCATTACCTCCGTATTGACCAGGGCAATGTCGACATCGGCGCCTGCTTTGCACCAAAGCCGATGGGGATCACGGCAGCGGACGACTGGACCATCGAATTGGAGACCAAGGGCCATCCGGATCTCAAGGCCTTGTATGAGCGGTTGAAAGCCCCGAAGAACTATGAGGCGCATTTCAATACCCACTTTAAACACAACTACAATCAGGTTTCCCGCACGCAGATGTATGACTTTGTGAACCGTCATTTCGATCTCGGACTCGAGTCGCCGGTTTTGGAACGTAACTTCGATCGGCTGATGGAGGCGGACTTGACCGTGTTCACTGAAGGCGCACCGGAGATGGCAGGGTATGCGGTGGAGGATGAGCATGAGCGAGCCCTCAATGCGGCCTGGGCCGGCGATTCAGAAAAGCAGCTGAAAGCAGCCCTCGCGAAAAAGGACGAATGGATTGGCGAAGCGTGGGATCTGATCCTGAGGTCTAACAAGGTTCGCGAAACGACCGCCTCTTTCGAACTGCAGGATGAGACGATGGACGGAGATGTTGTGCGGATGAAAGGAACGATCACCCGGGACTCCGATGGCGATACCTTCTGGACGCAGGCGCACTACCCCGCGAACTGGGATGGCAAGGTGATCATTCGTCTCGAAGAGGCCGGCCTTAATGCGGGCGTCGACGAGGTCGGGGAGAATGTGGTCCTCGTTCCCAACCTTTACGGGCAGAATGATGAGCTGGCCGTCAACGCTGCCACGACCTATTCCGGCAAGAAGGAAGTTCCTGCTGACAGCTGGCAGCGATCCCCTATCTATTTCTATGGCTACAACGATTCCGTCTTCGTGCGACGGGTTCATGATGTCGTTTCGACTGTGGCGATGGTGCGCGATCATCCCAACTGGGACGTCAAGGTAATCGAAATCCAGGCCACCGGTCCGCTTGCTGCCGTGGCCCTGGCCGCGAAGGCGGTGCTGGGTGACGGGATTAGTTCCGTCGTGGCCGATCCAGCGGGATTCAGCTTCGAGTCAGTCGACGATCACTGCGACGATTACATGGTCCCTGGTGCGGTGAAATACGGTGGCGTCGAGGGGCTGAGAATGCTGGCCGGGGTCGAATGAAAATGGCTTCAAGTAATTTGAGCGCACTCGAAAATTGACAACGGCCCCTCACGCGATACGCCTTTAACGCGTGGAATGGCTATTCATAGTGATTTCTGTTTGGTCCGGCGTTCTTGGCGTCCTGGGGCTCGGTAGTGGAACGATAACGATTCCGTCCCGTCATGGCGATGACCTCGAGATCTATCGGGGAGAAGGAAAAGGGTGTTTGTTTTGGTTCACCATCCTCTGTCTTCTCAGCGTGAGCTTTGGAACCGGGTATATGGCATTTCGGATCTTCAGCTCTTATGATGAGATGTATGATCCGATCGAATCAATCGAAAGTGCGCCGCAGTCACAGATTGAAAAATCTGGTGACGTGGAGAGCCATAGCTGACTCTAAATAGACAGTTCCGAGCAGCGAAGAGGTATTCAAGATCCCTACAACTCCACGTCCCTGGCCCAGTCGAGATTCTCCAAGTACCACTCCACGGTCTTATCCAGCCCTTCGTCGAGATCGACTTGCGGCTCCCAATCGAGCATTTCGTTGGCTTTGCGAATGTCAGCCGAGGTGTCGATCATTTCGGTGGCGGCCATTTCTTTCCAGACGATCTCGGCCTTTTTGCCGAGGCGGTCTTCGATCTTGTGGATGAAGTCCATCAGGGAGATGGGACGCTTGCCGCCTCCGAGGTTGATGACTTCGTGACCGAGTGATTTGGACGCTAACAGAGTGCCACGGGCAATGTCGTCGACATAGGTGAAGTCGCGGGTCTGGGTGCCGTCACCGAAGACGGTGATGGGAGTGCCTTCCTCGATCCACTTGATGAAGCGAAAGGGGGCCATGTCAGGACGACCGGCAGGACCGTAAACGGTGAAGTAACGAGTGATCGTCACATCGATGCCGTAGATGTGGTGATAGGTGTAGGCCATCACTTCGGCCGCTTTCTTAGAAGCCGCGTAGGGAGAGAGCGGCTGATCCACCGGCAGACCCTCGTGGAAAGGCATGGGCTGCCCGGCGTAGAGCGAGGAAGTTGAAGCGAGCACGAGCTTGGGACAGACGTGCTGGTGCATCAGCTCAAGGATATTGAGGCAGCCCTGGGCATTGGAGCGCATGTAGACATGCGGGTCCTCGATGCTGTAGCGAACGCCGGCTCGAGCGCCGAGGTTGTAGATCACGTCGAAGGAATGCTTTTCGAAGATGGGCTTGAGCTCGTAGAGGTTCTCAAGATCGGCTTCGTAGAAGGTGAAGCCCTCGCGGTCTTTCAGCGTTTCCTGGCGGTGGTCTTTGAGCCGCTTGTCGTAGGCATCATTAATGTTGTCCAGGCCGATCACATTGACCCCTTCGTCGAGCAGAAAGTGGGCGACGCGATGACCGATGAAGCCGGCGGAACCGGTGACGAGGACAGTTTTCATGCTGAAGGCTATCGCATGATAGCCCCTTTAACGGCTTTGATGTCGACGCTCTCGATAGTTCGTATGAGAGAGTAATCAAAGCGATCCAGTATGTAAATTATGGAATTTGAGTTTTTCCGGTGCTTTCGCTCCATGATTCTTCCCCCGCACAGGTAGATACGCGTATCATCGTAACAGATTCCCTTGCAAAACGACTCCTCGGGATCGTGTTCGAATACCAAGTCTCCGTCGACCATCAGGCCGGAGCGGCGGACATGCTTCACTCGTCTACCTTTGTTTGATGTCCCGCAAATAACGATTGGCTTTCCGTCGAGAAACTGGAACTCGTGAGTTTCCCAACCCATTTCGAAGCGGTCGAGTTCGTTGAACTCCATGTCAGTAACAAGCACGCCGCTGGCGGCGTACTGGGTGGTCGTGAGCCAGTTCAAGTCGATGTAAAACCGGTCTTCGTGCCGAATGATGTTATTGAGGTGATTGTAATTCTTCTTGTACTTTACCTTTCGCTTCGGGTTGGGCGGGGGGATTTCAACGATTCGAACGAGTTTCAAATCGAGGTCGTAGATCCAGATCTGGTTGATCTTGGTGGCAGTGATGTAGAGAAGGCCGTCATAGCACTGCATCTGGTGGAAATCCGGAGTAGGATCGTAAAGCTCAGTTTCCGCGGCTTTTGAATAGTCGGAGATGGAGAGTTTGTATATTCGGCTAAGGCTGGCAACGAAGAGATAATCGCCGACCAACTCGATACCCATCATGGCCTCATCGTCAGAACTGAAAAACACGCATTCGTGCTGATCGGTGTCGGGATCAAAGAGGACAACTTGTCCCCTTTCAGTTGCGAGGAGAAGTTCTGGCATGGACTGAATTACAGGAAAACTTTGGCACCATCTTTCTTGGCGCTCTCGTATATAGCACAGATCAATGCGACCGCAAGACGTGCCTCCCTGCCTCCGACGCTGGGCTCCTGTCCCTCCTCGATAGCTTGAACAACGTCCTCGAAGTTGAGTTGGTGACCGGCGAAATTGATCGCTTTGGGATCGTTGGCTCCGAGGCCTTTGGCCTCGCTTCCATGCATCAATTCGGCTTCGACGGTGGCGTCTTCGGGAGCCGGTTCGGCGAAGTCCCAAACGCGGAACTTTTCGTCGGCCAGGAAAGCGGAGCCCTGGTCGCCGCAGAGATGGACTTCGGCGGGGTGACCGGTCGAGGACCAGCAGGCGGTGGAACCCTGGATGACGCCGCGGGCGCCGTTCTTGAATTCCAGGATGGCAACGGCGGTGTCTTCCACTTCGATGCCTTCGTGAGCAAGGCAGGCCATGGAGGCGGAGACAGACTCCACGTCGCCAGCGAGGTAAATGAGCTGGTCGATGAGGTGGATGGACTGGTTCATCAGCGCCCCTCCCCCGTCGAGCTTCCAGGTGCCGCGCCAGGCGCCGGAATCGTAGTAGGCCTGGTCGCGATACCACTTCACGTAGGCGTCGCACATGGTGAGGGTGCCGAAGCGCCCGTCGTTGACGGCTTTCTTGAAGGCATCCATGGCCGGGTGAAAGCGGCGGTTGAAGATACCTGACAAAGTCACCCCGGCATCTTCACAGGCGGAGATCATGAGGTCGATACGCTCGGGTGTGACCTCGAGTGGCTTTTCGCAAATGATGTGTTTGCCGGCCCTGGCCGCGGCAAGAGCAGGCTCGAGGTGAGCACCGCTGGGCGTGGCGATGGTGACGATGTCCAGCTCCGGGTCGGCGAGAAATTCGTCGAGGTCGGTGTAGCCTTTGCCGCCGTGGGCAGCGACCAGCTCATCCACCGCATCCTGGCGACGTCCATAGAAGGAGTGCAGTTCGCCTCCGGCCATGGCCTTGATGGCCTCGGCGTGGAAGTTGGCGATCATGCCGGCACCGATGATTCCGAATTTCATGTCTGTAGGA
>JABSSQ010000078.1 GCA_013213905.1 Verrucomicrobiales bacterium
ATCGCTGAGAACAAGGATGAGCCCTTCTTTGTTTACCTGCCTTATAACACGCCTCACTCCCCAATGCAGGTCCCTGATGAATTCTGGGATCGGTTCAAGGACAAGGAATTGACGATGCGTCATCGGGATCCTGAAAAAGAGGATGACCTGCACCTGCGCTGTGCCCTCGCCATGTGCGAGAACATCGACTGGAACGTCGGACGCTTACTCGGCAAGCTCGACGAACTCGAGGTCGCCGAGAACACCATCGTGATTTACTTCTGCGACAATGGTCCCAATGGCTCCCGCTGGAATGGGGGCATGAAAGGCAAGAAGGGCTCCACTGACGAAGGCGGTGTGCGCAGCCCCATGTTGATTCGCTGGCCGAATGGTATCGAAGCGGGAACGAAGGTGGAGACCCTTGGATCGGTTCTCGACCTGCTGCCAACTCTTGCAGAAATGGCGGGCGTCGAGCACGCCGGTGAAAAGCCGCTCGACGGTGTCAGCCTGGCTTCGGTTTTGATGAAGGACGGAGCAGGGGCTTCGGAGGCTCTGCAAAACCGGATGGTTTTCAACGGATGGCGGGACAAATTCTCGGTCCGGACGCCTCAGTGGCGCCTCAGCCACGATAAGCAGCTTTTTGATATGCAGGCTGATCCCGGTCAGGACGCGAATGTCGCGAAGCTGAACCAGGATGTTTACAACCGTCTCAATGCTGAGTGTCTGTCATGGAAGGACGCGATGATCGAGGAACTGGGCGAAGATACGCGTCCCTTTGTGATTGCTCATCCCGGTCACGCCTTCACCCAGGTGCCGGCGCGGGACGGGATTCCTCACGGCAATGTTGAGCGATCCAACAAGTTTCCGAATGACTCCTTCTTTGCCAATTGGATTTCCACGGATGACAAGATCACCTGGACCGCGGAAGTGGCCGAGTCTGGCAAGTTCCAGGTCGAGTTGTTCTACACCTGCGCGGAGGAGAATGTCGGATCTACCCTCGAACTCAGCTTTAAGGGGAATTCCCTGACGGGCAAAGTCGAGACGGCGACCGACACCGAGTTGCTCGGAGCCTCTGATGATCGCTCCCCGCGTGGCGAGAGTTACACCCAGGAATGGCAGCGCATGATGCTTGGTGAGATCGAGCTGGAGAAGGGGGCGGGAGAGCTGACGCTTCGAGCGACGGAGATCCCAGGCGAAGAGGTGATGAGCTTCCGTCTTTTGCTGTTGAAGCGCTTGTAGCGCTGTGATTTGTCGAAGAGTCAGCGTTTGGAGGGGCACGCTCCTGCGTGACCGTTTGTTGCCCAGGCACTTTTCCGTTAAAGGCGTTTCCGGTTCCACGGTCGAGCGGGAGCTCGACCCTCCACGCGCTGACGCGCGAAGGGTTGAAACGGTGATGCTGTGGGAGGAGTGGGTTCCACGGTCGAGCGGAAACCAATCACTAACCACCCATCACCAATCACTGCAGCGAAGCTGCATCACGGCAGCGAAGCTGCATCACTGCAACCCAAACTTCTGATACATCTCCACGTCGTGACCGTAGATGTCCTGATCGAATCTGACGCGACCGTCAACCATGATGGTGGAGGTCCAGTAAATCAGGTAAACCGGCATGGAGCGTGAAAACTCCTCCTTCCGGTTGGGAGCATTCACATCCTGCATGGCAGCCCGGACGGAATTGATGTTCCAACCCCCGTTCCGCCTGAGGAGAAGGTCAGCAAGCTCATCGGGCCGCGAGACACGAACGCAGCCGTGGCTGAAGTCACGATTGGTTCGCTCGAAGAGAGAGCGATCCGGAGTGTCGTGGAGGTAGACCGAGGAATCGTTGGGGAAGATGAACTTCACCAGTCCGAGTGAATTGCTGGGGCCGGCTTTCTGGCGAATGTAGAGGCTTCCGGCAGCGGCTTTGTTCAGGTTGGTTGAATTGACGCTGAGGACCTGTCTCGAAGAAGCCCCGTAGTGGGGAATGATCTCATAATTATTTTCGGCCATGTAGGCGACAGGGTTGCTCAGAGCCGCGGGAACAATTTCAGACTTGGCGATGGAGGGAGGAACGTTCCAGTAGGGGCGAAAGAAAAGGTATTTGATATCCCCGTGGAAGACTGGGGTTTCATGTTTGCCCTTAACCCCGACAATGACGGGCATCACCGTGACTTGTTTCCCTTTGTCGAACATTCGCAGCGCACTCTCCGCGATATTGACTTCGAGGTGCTCGGTGCGTTCATAGGCCCGAGGCATCCATCGGAGACGATCAATATTGATAATGAGGGATTTGATCCGTTCGCTGGAAGGAACGTTCAGCTCGGCCAAGGTATCGCGACCGAGGTAACCATCCGGATCGATGCCGTGGCGGAACTGGAAGGACTTGATCGCTTCGCCGGTGCGACTATCGATGGTGCTTTTTTTCGTTTTGAGGGAGCTACCGCCGGGAAGGTCTCCCTCGGCCTGGAGTCGGGCGCGCAGAAGTTTCAGCTCGGGATACGGGTCGCCGGGACCAGAAGGAGCGGCGGTAGCAGGAAGGTTGCGCCAGCCACCAAGGCGGTCGATTTCACGATAGCGGGCCAGGGAGCGGATCATCTCGTCGTAGCGGCTGTCCTCCGGTGGAACCTTGTCGAGCAGAACCGCTGCGAACTGCGCCGGGGGGCGCTTCAACGCTTCATCGAGAAAAGCGTAGGCGGAAACAGTTCGGTTGAAGGGTTTCCACTTCGGGTGCATGTCTTTTGGGTCAGTGAACCCGTAAGCGAGAGCTTGTATGGCGTAAAGGGCCAGCTGGGTAGTGCCAACATCAGTGGCAGCTCGATCGGCAGGGTCGGTGCTCGGCTGGCGCCAGCGGGCGTCCCAGTCTGAGAAGTTGAAAAGGTTGGGTGAGAGACCGTGTCGATCGAGCTCCTGGAGAAACTGGGCGAGGCCCACGAGGCGTTCCCCGGTCCAGATTGGCTGGTAGTTGCGGGCTCCATACCAGCGGGAAAGGCTCGAGTCAGCCGCTGAGGCCTTTGACTTGATAAACTGCTCCATCCCTTGCGCTGAGGCTTCGGTTTGGGCGGAGCTGAGGAAATAAGCGGATACGAGGACTTGGATCCAAATGGTCAGTCGCATGAGGAAAAGAGTTCGTGGATCTTAACTATCCGTCTTTTGAGGATTAGTTCAATCTCTCAATCAAGCCATCTGCGTTACGGATGAAGTGGCCCCCAGGGACGGGAGGGGCCTCCTGATTTTGGCCGGCAAGTGGAGCGGAATAGGGGTGGAGGGACAGGTGATCTCTCAATTTTCGCCATTCCGGCGGAAAAAGTGAATGCTCAGTAATTCACGGGCAGCGATACCGCTGCCGGTTTCGCGGGAAGAGTCCAGATTCAAATTATTCGGTTGAAGATCTGTGACGGCCTGACAGATTCGGTGGGCTGATGAGGCGGGAGTTGCATTTGTGGTATGAAGAGTTGGAGCGGTCTCCGGAAGACTGGTCCATCAGGCTTCGTCTGATGGAAGCGGCAGTTCAGGCAGGGAAGTTGGCGGAAGCAAAGCGCCTCGTGAGAACCTCTCCCGACGACGTGCGGTTGCCCACGGAGTTGCAGCAACGAATCCACCGGCTTCTCAGCCATGCTGTTTCGGAGCCTCCAGAAGCTGGAGGATTGCCGACGGCAGAGGAATAGTCTATGGCAGAGGATTAGTCTACGGCAGAGGATTAGTCTACGGCAGATGAGACATGAGTGATCCCTGCCTCGATCAGAACACGATTGGTGCGCCCTGATTCGGAAAGGGTTCGAAGTCAGATGGAATCCCGGGGAAATTCTCCTCGCGGAAGCGGTCCCAGGTGCGGCGAGTTTCCTCCGACATTACGGCCGCCATTGCTTCCATGCAACTGAAGCAGACCATGGCACTGTCGTACATTTTGTCGCCGACGCAGACTCCTGCGAACGAGTAGTCGCCATTTTTGACGGCATCGAACTGCTTGTCGCAGAGCGCGCAATCGTTGAAGCCGCTGACGTCACGAAGATTTTCAGCCTGGAACTTGGCCAGGGCGACCTTGGATTCCTCGGACGCTTCGTCGAGCATGGCATCGAGGCAGGGCAGGCAGAGTGCGTATTCAATGATGCACTCGTCCTTGTTGAAGTTTTTGGAAATGCGATAGCCGTCCGCAAAGTCGGCCAGTGATTCGCCGCAGCGGGTACAAGAGACGAAGGGGCGATCCTCGTAGAACGAATGAAGGATTGCGGGGATGGGCTCTCCGGGAGGACCCTTTTCTCGCGGCATTTCACCGTCGAAAGGCTCTTCTTCGGGGAGGAAGTCTTCGGAGTCGGAGCTCATGGGGAGGAGTCCTGTGAGTATCCCTCACTGAAGCCACCTCGTCGAGATCTCATTTTCCCTCGTTCCAGATAATGTGAGTGCCGCTCTTGCCCGGAAGGACGAGGTCTTTCCAGCCGTTCCCGTCGAGGTCCTGCACATTGATCTGCAGTCCAATTCCGGGGCCCTCGCCTGCGGGTGACGTGGAGATCAGATTCTTGACCCAGGTAGCGGTGTCCGGTTTCCAGTCATAATACTGAACCGTCACATCGTCATGCGAACCGGCATCTCTCCCTGAGTGGGCATAGTAGCGCTTACCGGTGATGAGTTCGTCCTCACCGTCATTGTCAATGTCGTCCCAGGCGAGGGCATGGCCCTGGGAGAACTTTTTGTCGATGAGGTGCTGTCGCCACAAGGTTGTTCCATCGGCGCGCGGTTCGAGTTGCTCGTGCCAGTAGAGGCCAAAGCTGTGACCGTCGGCCCAGATAAAATCATTTCTCCCGTCACCATTGAGATCGAGGATGAGAACAGGGCAACTGGCATGGGGGATATCGAAGTCGTGATGGTAAGTCCAAGGCCCCGAATAGGGGCCATCCGCAGGTTGCTCATACCAGCCTGCCTGGAAGATGATGTCCTGTTTGCCGTCGCCGTTGATATCGCCGAAGCCCATGCCGTGGCCGTTTCCGCTCTCGGATACGACATGTTTTTCGGTGGCGATCTTTCCGTCTTCACCCCGAACCAACCGGAAAATCTGGGTCGGGTTGGCCTTGTTCCAGGAGTTCTCGATGAACTCAG
Source organism: Verrucomicrobiales bacterium (assembly GCA_013213905.1). GTDB lineage: Bacteria > Verrucomicrobiota > Verrucomicrobiia > Verrucomicrobiales > DEV007 > Arctic95D-9. Next base: position 5,050 of record JABSSQ010000078.1, read on the forward strand.
GGGTGCCATCGTCATCGATGTCGTGCAGGAAGGTGGCTTCGTTGTGGGCCGTGCCGGTGTCAGTCAGTTGGTGAATCTCCCAGGCTGCAACGTCGTAATTGCCGGCTCCGGGGTTCTCATACCAGTTAACAATTGGCAGGGTGAAAGCACCTGAGAGAATGTCCAGATCGCCGTCACCGTCCATGTCGATGAGGTGCTCCGAATTGTTCTGCATGTAGTCCGCACCATGGGGCATGATCTTGCGAACCGGGAGTTGCTTAAAATCGGGAGCCTGATACCAGAATTCACCGGCGGTGACGTCGAGTTTGCCGTCCCCGTCGATGTCGCCGACAGCGGCTCCTTCGTTGTTGTCTTTGTGGAGTTGCTCGACGCGCCATTTGATTTTAGGCGCACCTTTGCCTTTACCCTTGCCCTTTTGTTGAGCGGTCAGGGTTGCTGTGACAGCCGTGATGAGCAGGGCGGGAGCGAGATAACTTAGTTTCATATCAGGGTGGAATAGGGGTTAAAAGTCTTTGAGCTCAACGAGCTGCGTCACGCTGGCGTCATCGAGAAGTTCGACGGATACGCCGTCGAGGCCGAAGTTTTTGAGCCCCGCGAGGGTGAGCTTTTGTTTTCCGGGTGATTTAACCACAAGAGTGATCTCGGTTTCAATAGCATCGTCAGGTAGCGGAACTTCCTTTTCTCCGTGGAAAAGAGCGAGGTCTTTGAATTCGCCACTGACCTTGATGCGAATTTCTCCGGCATCGGCGACTTCAATGAAGGTTCGGGCGGCTGCATGGCGATCATTTCGCCGCCCATCGAGATCCGGAGCTTCGGTCAAGGGAATATCCCCGGCGACCCGGGCGAGGGCGGGCATCCACGCGTAGGTCTCGAGGTCTTCGGCAAAAATCGCATTGCCATAGTGACCGATGGCATCGCGGATCCGATCGTGTGGTTGCAGGAACTGCCAGTTGCGAATGTATCGGTTGGAGGGAGTCTTGAAATCGCCTTCCTTACCAAGCTCAGAGAGAAAGCGGACGAGATCCACGAACTCGTCTTCGCGTAAGGATGCGGTCAGGCCGGGCGGCATCAGTGAAACCGGACTGATGTTATTGCTGGCAACCTCGCTTTTGGGAATTCGGTTTTCATTGCCGGCGGCATCCCGAATCACGATTTCATTGGCATCTTCGCGGGCGATGGCACCGGCGACAGCGTCCCCGTTCTTCAGAGTCACCAGGGTGGTGTGGTAGCCCTCCTTGATCTTCACGCTTGGCTGGAGCAGCGAGTCGACGAGGTAGTCGACCGGAGCGCTGGAGCCAATGCTGACAAGGTCAGGCCCGATCACACCTCCAGCCCCGCCAATGGCATGACACACCAGACATTGAAGCTGGGCCCGCCGGTAGATCTCCTCACCATGGTGAGGATCACCTTCATCAGCGACGAGTTGCATCATGGCTTCCATCTCCTCGGGCGAGAGAGCCATCTTCATTGGCTGGATGTCTCCGGCAGTCTGGAGCCCCGTGATGACATTCTCAGGACGGGTCGCGGCACTGCTGGCTTTCTGAATACCGGTGAGGGCGATCGGCTTCTTGAGCTTTGTTTTCTTCAGCACCTCGGCAAACGAATCGGATGCTGTCTTGTTAGAAAGTATGGCATCGTAGATGCCGTGGGGATCTTTTCCGTCAGGCGATGCATTGAGGACCGCGATTGAGAGGCTGGCTCCATGAATGGGACTGATCTTGATACGTCCCACGGCTGCATTCGAGCGGGCCTGGAAAGAGGCTTCCTTGTCGCGGATAATCTTGTCAAAGAAGGGTCCCGAGGTCTTGCCCAGCGATATCAGACCGTCAGAAGCCGCTTTGGCCCGCTTCGGGTTTGATTCGAGGCCGAGAAAGGCTGCTTCGAGAATTTTCTGAGCCGAGGGAATGTCCCATTGTCCGCCGAGGACGGCAGCACTTGAGAAGATAGTGTTATTGTCAGACTCAAGGAATCGACTGATTCGGTTGGTATCTCCAGACGGCTTGAGCTTTCTCAGCTTGCCGGCATTTCCCAGGTCGATGAGAACGCGATGTTGATGGGCCACGGGTGTTCCTTCAGCGAGTGCGTATTCAAAGATGGCATTGAGATCGTCGGCAGAACCGACCTTCGAGATAAAGTCAGTCACTTCGGCGACCTCCTCGTCGGTCTTTAATTGACCGGCTTTGAGGGCATCAAGAATGACAGGAATGCCGACCGGTTTGTTGACCGCGCGGGCGGCAAAGAGCAGCTGTGGAATGGTATCAAACGGGTTGCCTGATTCGGTTTGTCCCTCCCAGCGGTTGGCATGCTCGCGGCAGATGGACCAGAGAGCGAAGTCGAGGAACTCATCGACCTCGACGCCTTCGAGAGCGCGGAGCGCGGTTTTCACCGTATCCGGATTGGACAATTGAGCCAGGACGCTGACCGCCCAGAGACGAACCTGGGGGTGGGGATCGCCAACAGCAGATGAAGCGATTTCAAAGGCTTCAGGATAAGTGGCGGCGTTATAGTAGAGGGCCCGAAGGGCTCCGGCTCGGGCCTTGTGATTTTTGGACCCCACGAGTTCGGCGATGTTCGGGAAGTCATTCTCGTTGAGGGCTTGCTGAGCCCAGATGCGGCGGAGTTCGAAGAGGTCAGGATCGACTCCCTTCGGGGCCGTTGCCTTGACCAGAGCGGGCCCCAATTTTTCTTTGTCACGGCTGCGAAGCTCGACCGTGGCAAGTTGGCGGGTGAGGCCTTCGGGAGAGTTCAGCTCGGCGACGAGTGCCTCATCAGAAAGTGAAGGGAGATCCGGGAACTTAACCAGTTCGCGTCCGTCGAAGGTGATACGCCAGATCCGGCCGTGCTTGTGGTCGCGGCGCGGATCGCGGAAGTCGACTTCTCCGTGCTGAATGATGGGGTTATACCAATCAGCGACGTAAAGGGCACCGTCAGGTCCCATCTTGATATCGATCGGGCGGAAGGCGCGGTGCTTGGACGAAACAAGATCGTCAATCTGGGAGGAGATGTAAGCGCTTCCGCTGTCCGAGAGCTTGAAGAGATTGATGCGGCTGCCGCGGAAATCCGGCGCAGCGAGTACGCCTTGGAGTTCGTCGGGAAGGTGGCGCCCGTTCAGGACCTCGAGGCCACAGTGCTTGGGTTGTCCGGGATTGAGCCCGGGAAGGATGCGGGCGGCTTTGGGGGAGGAGGCAAAGACAGAGCGGGGGAAGACGAAGTTGATCCCATTGCTGCCGGCTCCATCCGTCATGAAGCTTTGGCCCCAGTCATCGAAGGCGTGTCCCCAAGGATTGACGAGGCCCTTCATGAAGACCTCGGCGCGCTGCGTCTCGGGCCGGAAATGCCACATGCCGCCGCCGAGCAGTCTGCGAATGCCGTAGGGCGTCTCGAGGTGAGTGTGAATGTAGATCGACTGGTTCAACCAGACCATGCCTTCCGGGCCCATCTTGAAAGTGTGGACCAGGTGGTGAGTGTCCTCGGTGCCAAACCCTGACAGGACCACTTCACGGGCATCAGCGATATCATCGCCGTCAGTATCGCGGAGAAAGAGGACTTCGATGGAGTTGGCGACGTAAGCGCCTCCGTCGACGGGAAGAATTGCCGTGGGGATATGGAGGTCATCGGCGAAAACGGTGTGTTTCTCGGCGACGCCATCACCGTCTTCATCTTCGAGAATGACGATTTTGTCAGTCTCCGGCTCGCCGGGACGAATCTGCGGATAGAGCGGGCTGCTGACGACCCAGAGCCGTCCCTGCTTGTCCCAGTTCATGTGAACGGGATTGGCAACGGCGGGCTCGAACGCGAAGAGATTGATCGAGGCCCCTTCGATCGGTGTGAAGGCATCGAGTTGCGCCTGCGGGTTGGTATCGGGAATGTCGCGGAGACCGTTCTGGGCTTGCGTTGAAGCAGCGAGGCCCAGGCATACAGAGGCGAGAGAAAGAAAGTGTTTCATGAGAATGGCAAAAGCGGGCTTTTGAGGGAATTAAGGGTGGGGCTACTCGGCTGTGCCACCTGCCAGGACTTGTTTCCGAAGTTGAGCAATTTTTGCCTCTTCTTTTTCAATCATCGGATCAAACATGGGGATTTCCTTGGCGTTCTGGCCTTGCTCATGAGCCCGGAAAAGGAAGAGGTAGGTTTCATTGGCAGGGCGCCAGCGATTGAAAAAGAGACGGTTCTTTTCAACCACCTGGTTTCGCAATTCAGTCAGGGCACCTTCATCAGGATCAGAAACGATGGACTCGTCATAGCCGAGGCCTTTGACGAGTTCGCGGGCGATCACGCGATAACCGGCTTCGGTGTAGTGAACGCCGTTGTTGGTCAGAGGATGAGTTGCGACTTCGCCGTTGAAATCGTCTCCGCCAAGGGCGGCGAAGAGATCGACAAAAATACCGCCGTTCTTCTCGGACCGCTCCCGGATCACATCCCGGAATGCGGCGAGACGCTGATTGTTTTCTGCCTGGTCGGGAAGAGGCTCTCCGAGGTTTTCCAGCGGAGGGGGAGCGACGAAGACGAGGGTGCGGAGATCGTTTCCGGCAGCCGCTTTGACGCGATCGACAAGCGCCTGGTAGCCTTCGGCAAAGAGAGCCTTGCTGGAATCCAAGCCGTTCGCCGACTCGGCGTCGGCGCCATTTTCGAGGGTCCACCCTTGATTGACTGACATGGCAGCCCCGGTTCCATAAACGAGAAACACGATGGTTGGCTTGATTTCACCGAGGTTGGTATCGAGACGATCACGGCCCTCCTGCGGCGGTCCAAAGTAAGAGCGGGAGTCGCCAAAGACGGAGTCAGCACTCCAGCCGAGATTGCGAAATACCAGGTTCTGGGCCTCCGGGCCCGCAGCGACTTGAAGGGCCGTCTCGACATGACCGTAGAGTCGGGAGCGTTCCACCACGGTATTGCCTATGATGGCGATACGGTCATTGGATTGAAAAAAGGGATCAGCAAAGAGGCTTGATGCAGCCACCGAAAGTGCTGCGATGAGCATGGGGAGTTTCATCATCGCTACCGTATCAATTTCGGTCCCGCGACCAAACGGTAAGTGGGACAGAAATACGTAAAAGCTGTGTCGGACGGGGAAAGGCTTGTGTCTCGAGTTGGAACCAACGGTGTGTGGTTTTGTATCGATTTCGGCGGAACATCAGTGGTTGCGGCAATTCGTTGCGCTAGGGAAAGCTATATGTGAGAGTCGCGTCAGATGTCGTTCCCCGGAGCAAGATTGGCCGTGGTGCTGTTGATTTGCGCAGCCGTTGGCGGTTGTGGCAAGCGAGAGCAGGACGGGCCGCGATTGTTGCTGCTCTGCGCGGCCGGTATGCGCGAACCGGTTTCCGGGGCGGTTCGGGAATTTGAGGATCAGACCGGTATCGAGGTTGATATCCAGTTTGCCGGTTCGGGAACGCTCCTGGCGATGATGGGGCAGTTAAACGCCGATCTCTATCTCGCTGCCGATGGCGGATACATTGAAGAAGCTTCTGAGCGAGGTTTGATCGTTTCGAGGCATGAGATTGGCACGCAGTCTCCTGTGTTGGCCTGGAATACGAGCCGTAAGTTCGAGGTATCAAATCTCCCGGAGTGGGTCAGGGGCTCCCGGCGCCAGGGGATGGCGATCCCTGAGACCGCTGCTATTGGCAAAGTGACTGAAGAAGTTCTCAAACAAGAGGGGGTTTGGAGTGAAATAGAACCCCATGCCCGCTTTGTGACCGTGTATGAACTGGCGAACGCGATTCAGCTGGGTGCCGTCGACAGCGGTATCATCTGGGACAATGTGGCGGCTGGTTACGAGGGCATCTCGATTCAGAAATTTGCGGGCTTGGACGAGGTAATTTCTGAGGTCGAAGTCGCCGTGCTTCGGACGAGTCCGCTCCCCGGAACGGCGACCCAGCTTGCGGAATATCTCGCCACTAAGGAAAGCGGTCGTGCTTTTTTCAGGGCTCATGGACTCAAGGTGGAGGAGGCGCCTTGAGGACGATGTTGCCATCTTCAAGGGTATTCCGGTTGAGCCTGATGGGGCTGGGCTGGGTTTATCTGGCCCTGATTGTGGGGCTGATCGTTGCTAACATCTACTACGTGGCCGGCGAAGTGCCCGGGAAGGAACGTGATTTTGATCTCTTTTCGCCGGATCTGGTTCGAGCCACCTGGCTGACCCTGGTGACGTCAACCGTGTCGGCCTCGATATCGACCTTGATTGCCGTTCCAACCGCCTATGCGCTCTCGAGATTCAGCGGGCGGACCTCACGCCTGCTGGAGACGGTTTTTGATATCCCGATTCTACTGCCGCCCCTGGTGGTGGGATTCTGCCTTTTACTGCTTTTTAATCAGTTGCCCTTTGGGGGGAGGTCGATTGATGAATGGCTCGGGACACCGGTGACTTTTTCGGTGGCTGCGATCATTCTCGCGCAGGTGACTATTGGAACGGCTCTGGCCATTCGCTCGATGAGGGCCTCCTTCGATGAATTGGACCCGCGGGCGGAGCAAGTGGCTCAGACTCTCGGATGTAGTCCGTTCCAGGCTTTCCGAAAGGTAGCACTGCCCTCAGTGAAGCGAGGGGTGGTCGGCGCGGCTTCAATCGCCTGGGCGCGCTCGATGGGAGAGTTTGGTCCCATCGTGGTTTTTGCGGGAACATTCCGGGGAAAAACCGAGGTGCTTTCCACCTCGGTCTACATCGAGATCGGAGCGGGACGGCTAGAGAGTGCGGCGATCGTGGCTCTTTTGCAAATGACGCTGGCAATGGCTGTTTTGATTGTTGTAAGGTTTTGCTTAACAATGGAAAAGGAGGGGTTTTAACATGATTCGAGTGAGCGGCATTTCGGTCGAATCAGGCCCCTTTCGACTGACCGATATCAATTTCGAAGTCCCTCGAGGGAGGTGCGCCGGACTCGTTGGAAAGACAGGATCGGGAAAAACCACCCTGCTCGAAGCCTTATGTGGTTTGAGGGAGGTTTCCAGCGGTGTGATTGAGCTGGCAGAACAGGAGGTGACCCACCTGACTCCTCGTGACCGTGACACCGGGTATGTGCCCCAGGATGCGGCTCTTTTTCCTGCGTCGACGGTGCGACAACACCTTGAATTCGCCCCGAAGCTGCGGGGCTGGAGCGGCGCTGAAATCGAACGACGCGTCGGAGAGCTTTCTGAGGAACTCGGACTGGAGGCCTTGTTGGAAAGGCGGCCGTTTGGACTGAGCGGCGGGGAGAAAAAGCGGGTCGCTCTGGCCCGGGCTTTGTCCGCCCGTCCTTCGGTTTTGTTCCTCGATGAGCCTATGTCAGGCCTCGACCCGGATGCGCGAGAAGAAACTCTACGATACTTCTCGGGGCTTTTCAGTAAAACGCCGGTGACGACTCTGTGGGTGACCCATCACCTGGAAGAACTGGGTGAACTTCCAGGTGAGGTCTGGGAGTTGGACGAGGGAGTGCTCAGTTTACGACCGAGGAGGACTAGTCCTTCTCGTATTCTTTGAGAAAACCGATGAATTCGCGGCGGTGTTCTTCTTCTCCGGCGAGCAGTCCGATCGCCATATCCTGGGTCACGTAGTCTACGCCATCGGTGACCTGGATGATCTTGTTGTATTGGGCGATGGCACCATTCTCTGCGTCGATCACTCCCTTGATGACACCGACGACATCGGTGGTGTCAGGCAGCGGCTGAAGCGTTTCCTGCGCTCTGGCAAGTTCGAAGCTACCGGGGACAGTGCCGCCGATTGTCTTAATTCGGTTGGCAAGGGTCTGAGCGTGAGTGAGCTCTTCGGTAATATCAGCGGCGAGTGCCTTCTTGATGACTTCGGAGCGAACTCCGTCGAGATTGACGGAAGCTGCGATGTAGTTTTGCACGGTCTCAAGCTCCATCGCGTAGGCGATCTTGAGGTTTTCGATGATTTCCTGATTGGGAAGTTTACTCATGATAA
>JABSSQ010000079.1 GCA_013213905.1 Verrucomicrobiales bacterium
AAGGAGTGGAAAAATGGCAGGATGCCAAGCATGCAGTCGTCCGGAACGAAGTGATAAACATCGCCAACCTGATCGACATTGGTCATCACGTTGCGATGACTCAGCATGACGCCTTTCGGCTGTCCGGTGCTTCCACTGCTGAAAATAATGGTGGAGAGATCGTCGGCGGAGGCGTTGGCTCCTCCGAGGCGCTTCAGCAGGCCGTTTGGAGAGGTGGCCTTGGCAAGAAATCCAGCCCGCAGCTTTTCGCTCAACTTCGGGTTCTTGACCAGATCCTCGAGAACATGCACCCGTCCGGGAAGATTGAGTTTGAGCCGGTCCATCAATTTTTCGGAAACGACGACGTCGGTGATGCCGCACTGTTCGATGCATGAGGCGATCCCTTCCTCGGAGAGCGTGTAGTTGAGGTTAACAGGGACCTTGCCCATGAGAAGGGCCGCCCAGTTGACGAGAACGCCTCCGACAGACGGAGGGACAAGAATTCCCACCTTTTCCTGCCCCTCCCAGACCGGTTTGAGTCGACCGGTCAAAAAGAGACATTTGGCAAGGGCTTCTCCAAAGGTGACCTTTGCGCCACTTGAGTCGGAAAAGGCAAACTCACCAGAGTGATTCCGGCAGGTTTCTACGATAGCTTCCTGCAGAGTGTTGCGGCTCATGACTTTTAGAATAGGCCTATCAAGGCCACTAAGTGAAATCGAAACGTCGTTTCATGAACATCGATCTGAGTGATGAATTGCTGTGATTAAATCGGTTCAGTTGCAGAAGTGGACGAATCATTTTCCCGCGGTATTCATGACTTCTTCAATGGTGACAGGGCTTCCTCCGCGGCGCTTGCTCTCGTCGGCCGCCTCCATGAAGGCATAGATTTCAAGAGTGTCTTCAGCAGAAACGGGTGGGATTCCGGTCTGGAAAAACTGGATGATGGCCTCAAGCATGCCGGTGTAGTCACCGCCTTCTGTTTGCTCCACAATCTTCTTGGTTCCGAACTTGGTGACCTTGAAACCGGTCTTCTGGTTTCGCTGGCCGTAGACAACTCCGACCACTCCATTCTTCCAGACGCCGGTGACAACGTCGGTATCTTCCGTGTGGGTGCGACTGACTGAAACGCAGCCGGGTCCCAGCACGGTGAAGAGACCTTCAGTTGGGTGGATGCCATACCAGAAGAGATCGGGATGGGTTGGTTCGATAGAAGCGGGGCCGTACGAAAAGGCGCCCCGGACTTCGCCGGCATCAGCTTCCGCAATCGCAACGACACCGGGGCGGAAACGAAGAGAGGACGCACTCCAGCAGGGGGTGCCGGATTCGCGAGCCAGCCGGTAAATGGAAAGGGCGTCCTCCAGGGAAGCGGCAACGGGTTTGTCGATAAAGACCGGAAGTCCTGCTTTGAAAACAGGCCGAACTTGTTCGAGGTGCTTACGCCCATCAACGCTCTCGAGGAGAATAGCGTCGACGTTTTCACAGAGGGTGGGGATGTCATCGTAGAGTTGGACCCCGAAGTCGTTGACCAGCGTCTCCGTAAATCCATCGATTCGATCGGCGCTGGAGGCAATGTCAGGGCTGCCTCCCTTGTATGCTGCGACCACACGAGCACCCGGGACGTTCTTTGGATTGTCGAGATCGTTGAACTGCTTGGTAAACGCCACCACATGTGAGGTATCGAGACCGATGATGCCGATGCGGATAGGTTCATCTGCGGTGGCTGAGAAAGCGAAGATAAAGAACAGACAGGCGGCGGCAGGGAACAACCTCATTCCACAGTTTACTCAGCCGTCGTGCCGGCGATCAATCACGGGATTGTGGTGTCGTTCTTCGCGGAGTTCTTCTGAATCGTTTGGGCGTTTTCGAGGCGCTTGAGGAACTCCTCATAGGGAATCTCGTTGTCGGTCGTTTCCATCACTATGGTGGGAGGAGTCTCGGGAGAGGTTTGCTTCTCAAGATAGCGAACTCCCTTTACGGATTGAATAGTGCCGGAATGGCTGCCGCTGGCGATGAGAACCCCTTGTGGGGCGAACTCGAGAACAGCTCTATCAGGGAAAGTTCGGGTCCATCCGAGGAGCTGGCTGGGAGAACTCTCTGAATAGTGAAAGTTGTCAATCCAGTCTCGTCTACCGTCGATCATGGGATCAATGTAGGGGGGCGAAGCTTCGTCGGTTCGATAGTCGATCGAAAGAATCCGGCCTTGTTCGTCATAGATTCGCTCTTCGTGCTTGAGGAAATGGTAGGTGATAAAGGCTGGTGCGGACCAATAGTGGCCGTTGCCGGCGAACACACCGATATCGACACGGCTGCTTTCCAGCGAATCAAGAGATGAGATAGGGCGAGCGACATGGTGACATATCTGCAGTTCCGCTGAGGTTCCGTCAGCGCTTGGCTGGATTGTGACGCGTTCCGGGTCTCCGCGAAGGAGGACCCACTTGAAAGTGAGGGGAGCGCCGTTCAAGTCGGTGCTGTTTTCAGCAGAAATCACCATCTTCCGGGAAAAGTTTTTCCCGCGAAATACCCGGGCAATCGCCTGGGGGGTGTTGAATAGTACCTCCGGGCGAGGAGATGAATAATCAGAGCCGCTCAAAGCCCGCTCTTCGGCAATGACTTTCAGTCTGACTATGGGGGGGAGGTGATCCAGTTCCAGGGCATTGGCTGAACGGACGAGATAATCCCGGTCAAGATTCGCACTGTCAAAAACCGAGGGGTGAGCGGCTCCACTGAGATAAGCTGCGTCACTTTGAATGCCCTTGTTGGAGTATCGGAACAACTGCTGCAAGGTCGGCATGATAGCGCCGGATTGGATCAGCTTGTCCTTCACCTCAGGCTTGAGTGCAGCGAGAGCTTCGAACAAAGCCTTGAGGAACGGCTGATCAGAACCCGAACTCCCTTGAGAGATGAGCAGGTAGGGCGTATTGGCCGGGAAGAGATCTCCGTATTCCGGATCGTGGTCAAGGTGTTCCGGATAGAGATAAAGTTGATTGCTACTATATTGGGCCCCGAGTAGAGCGGTCAGTTGGGGATCACTGTAGGCAAAACGGGGATGACTGCGCCAGAACGCTCCTCCTGTGATGGCGGTCGAGGAGTTGCCAATAGTGACCCGGTCATAGAGAAAGCGAAACTGGGGGCCATTGTGCAGCCCGTGCTTTTTCGCGATGGGGCCATAGGCAATGCGAGCGAGTAAAGGGAACGCGGCGGTGTCCAAATTGGAGTGTCCTGCGTCCCGATTGTCGTAAAAGTTGCCGAGATGTCCGCTGGCGTTTCCGGCCTGAACCTGCTCCTGGAGCCAGAGCGTGGTCTTGTCTGGTTTCTTTTTGCCGGAGCGCGTTTGAAAGTCATCAGAAGAAGGTTCGGAGAAGAGAGAGCGGAAGACGCCGACTCGGAAATCATAAAAGGTGTTCGAGGTGTTGAGTGTGGCGATGCCTTCAGAAATGGGAGAGGGATTGACGGATTTCGGACCGATGGCAGGTGCCTGGGACCGGTTCTCAGCGGCCTGCTTGAGAAGTTCCGGATAACGGGTGGTGAGGCGCAGTACCGAAAGAATCGGGTCTTTGTCGATAGTGTCGACTTCAGTCATTCCCAGGTTAATGGCTTCTTCCAGGGATCGAAGAGCCGCTTCGGTGTCGCCCCGCAGGACTTTGATACGAGTCAGTTGGTAGTGCAGAACTGGATCCCAGGGAGTGAACTGCAGGAGTTGATTCAATGCGTTCTCGGCTTCCGGCCATTTCTTCTGGTTGAAAAGCAATGGCAGGGTTTGCTTGAGTTTTGAATATTCGTTTTGCTTTGCCGGCGAATCAAAAACCGTGATTGGTTCCGTATCGCCACTGGCGTCGCCCTCGTCCGCGTAGAGAATCGAAGAGAGAGCGCAGCAATACCAGAGGACGACCCAGCGCAACACTCTGATGGAGCAGGCACAATCGCACTTTAATCTAGTTGGGGAAAATGACAGGGACACGTGTCGAAGAGCAGGTAAGCGTTTCACCATGATCAACGAGCGAATCGAACGGGGCAAGTCTTGACTTGGCGCTTAGGAGGTCGCGTCTCAGGCCCTTGACGTGCCCTCGAGCAGGGGATGCAAAGGTAAACAAAAAAGCCCTCACCTGAGTGAGGGCATTGCAATTAATAGAGGTTTTTCCCGCGAAGGCGGTTGAAGCGGGCTCTAGTTGTTCGTCGGTGTTGCTACGGGGGCCGCGACTGGAGCAGCTACCGGTGCTGCTCCAACGGGAGTAGCCGCGGGAGTTTCAACTGAGGCTCCAGGGGCACTCCCGATTTTAGCCACCCTGACCTGTGCTTTGAGCTCTTCGCCTTTGGCAATCTGTTCCTCGCTCAGATTCTCTTTGAGTTGCGGAAGGGCTTCCTGCGCAATGGGAAGGCCGGCCTCTGCGGCGCCGGCAAGGTGGGCGTAAGCCGTCACGGGATCAATCATTCCGAGCCGGCCTGAAAGAAGCATGCGGGCAATATGGTAGTGGGCTACCGGGTGCCCGGCACTGCCTGCATCAACATAGAGCTGGAGCGCCGTCTTCAGCGCCTCTGCTTCCCGGGCCGTGGCTTCGAGCAACTGGGCCAGGTTGATCTTGGAATTCAGGTTTCCAGCATTGGCTGCCGGTTTGAACCAGGAGGAAGCGGCCACGAGATCGCGCGGAACGTGGCGACCGTCGCGGTACCAGGCACCGAGGCGGTCCTGGGCCTGGGGCAGTCCGGAACCGGCAGCAGCGATGAGGTGGGCCGCGGCTTTGCTGGAATCTTCTCCCGTCTGACTCTCTTTTGAATCGAGTAGCAGCGCCAGATTGAGGTGTGCGAGAGCAAAGCCCTGGTCAGCAGCTTTCTGAAACCACTCCTGGGATTTGGCAGAATCGGCTTCAAGGCCTTCCTGACCTTGCCCGTATATCAGGCCGAGTTTGTTCTGGGATTGGGCGAGGCCGGCCTCAGCAGCACTGAGGTAGGAATCGCGGGCTTTTTGCAGGTCCTTTTCGACACCCGCGCCCGACTCATAGAGATCGCCGAGAAAGTGCTGGGCCTGGACATTGCCCTTGCTGGCGGCCTGGCTGACAATTTCGAATGCCCGCGTTTCGTTCTTCGGAATGCGAGTGCCTTCACGGAGCATTTTGACGAGGATTCGGGCAGCGTCGAAGTTTCCTTTTTCGAATGACTTGGTCAGGTATTCGACCGCTTTCTCCGGCTGGATGCGATCTTCAAAACCCACCTCGCCGGAGTGCATCTGGCCGAGGTAGAAGTCGCCGTCATCTTCTCCCATTTCGGAAGCCTTGCGGAAGTAACCGGCCGCTTTATCGAAATCCTGGGGGACATAGGTGCCGACAAGGTGCAGCAGGCCCAGGGTGACATTGGCGGTGCCTTCTTCGGATGCCCCAGTACGGAGAATTTCAAGGCCCTTGCTGGCGCGTTCGACGTCTTTGCCCTGGTTGGAAGTCTGCAGGTAGAGATAGCCAAGGCGAGTGGCTGCCTCTTTGTTGCCTCCTGTGATGGCTTTTTTGAGCCATTCTTCTGCCTTGGCGGCATCGGCTTCGACACCGGTGCCTTCGAAATAGGCCACGCCAACTTTCATGGCCGCTTCGGCATCGCCGGATTCGCCGGATGCGATCAGCTTAGCGACTTCCTCTTCAGAGGGAGGGGTGACTTGATCTTGCTTGAGAATGAGGCCGGCCGTCGCGCTGGTCGAGATAACGAGCAGGCTGAACACGGTAATGGCGGTGATTTTAAGGAGGGTGGTGATACGCATGGGTTAGAAAGGAAAGGGTTCGAATTATAAGGGGGAGGGGAAATTGAGTCAATTAGCTAAGGCGAGGATTGTGGGGGTTACTGGTCGTACAAAAAAAGCCGAAGTCCCGGTATCGGGAGCTTCGGCTTTGGTTTTCTGAAAGCCTCAGGCCTCGTCTGCCTGAGTGACGTTTTTGCGACGCTTGCGGCGGGCACACCAGCCGAATGCGGCGAGGCCGAGTCCCATGAGCCCGAAGGTGCTGGGTTCGGGCACGGCGGTGAAGTTCAAGACGATTCGATTTGGGTCAGAGATATCCAAGGCGAAAGAGGAACCGTTCGGACCGGCGCGGAGAGAATTGAAATCCCCCATCGCGGAATCGAGCCAGTTCTCCTGGACCAGATTCAAATTACCGGCATTGAGGATGGTACTGGAACTAGTGTAAAGGTCCCAGGACTGATCGGAATCCCAGAAAGTATTGGTCCAGTCAACACTACTGCCGATCGCATCAAAGTTGATGACAAGATCGGTTGTGGTCGAGAAGTCCAAAGTTCCGGCAACCGCAAACTGATCGAAAGCCGTTCCCGCTCCTGTATTGACGTTGTTAATCAGGTCCCAGGTAACGGTGGAGGGAGCTCCATCATAAGTGAGATTTCCAGTGAAGGTCTGGACGCCGACTAAATCAGTGCCGGAGCCAAGAGTGGATCCTGCATGATGGTTGCCCGAAATGGTTGCGTTGTTTCCGAAGGTATTGGAACCCCCGTCCGAACCACCGAGGGTCGCACCGGCAGCTACCGTGATATCTCCGGCCGAGGCGGCAAGGGAGTTACCGTTGAGGATCAAGGTGCCGTCGTTGACCTCTGTGGTGCCGGTGTAGGCACTTTCATTGCGCACCGTCCAAGAACCTGCCTCGGTCTTGGAGAGGCTAACCGGTCCGATCTGACCCTGGAGAGAATCAATCGAAGAAGCTCCGAGGGAAGTTCCGCGAAGGGTGAGGGTCTTGACGCCATATTCCGCACTACTCACAACGCCGAGATCCAAAGTCTCAGTCGCGGCCGCATTGCCGTTGTCTGCATCGTTTTCGATGATGAGACCGCCGGTGGTGCCGGTGAGCAGGTGAATCCGGTCACTGGACTGATTGGTGGTTCCCACAAAGCGGAAGGTAGCGGCATCACCGCCGAAGGCGTGACGAATGGCTCCATTCTCCACCGTTGTTGGGGCACCGAGTGAGCTGGCACCGCCACCAACGTTAGCGATAGTGGTGTAGGAGAAGGTTCCGCGGCGGTTTTCGATAGGACCGCTGAAGTCGTTGAGGTCATTTCTCAGGGCGAGGAAGTTGTTTCGGTCCGCCTTGATCAGTCCACCGGTTCCAGAGAGGAGGGCGTTGATGGTGCTACCCGTGCCGTGGTCGATGAAGAAACCGACGTTCGAAGTCAGTCTGCCGGTTCCGCTAATGGTTCCCACCGTTCCGCCGAGACCCAAGGTGAAGAGACCGCCAACTTCCAGGTCGTTGGCTCCAAGGTTCAGGTCCGCTCCATTGCTGACACTCAGATCGCCAGTTCCGAAGACATTGGCAGTGGCGCCCAACGCGACGGAAGTTCCAGCTCCCTCAACGGAAGTATCCCCGGTTCGGGTTGATGCCGCGTTGAGAGTGAGAACACTGCCCCCAGAGATGACGAGGTCACCCGCGCCTGAGCCGAGGCTGCCAGCGAAGCCAACAGCGTTGCCGCCGAGGTTAAGGGTGCTGGTGGTGCCAGTGAGATAGTTGATGGTTCGACCGCTGAGGTCATCAGCATAACCGCCGCCCAGCTCGAGCGTGCCGCCTGCGAAGTTGAAAGCGCCGGAGTCGCCGCCAACGTTGTCATTATCGGTAATGACGAGAGTTCCGTCGTTAAGGTTCACGTCGGAGATAGCAGTGTTCGTGCCCTGGAGGGTAAGCACCCCGCGGCCGGACTTGGTGAGCGCAGCGGTGGAGGTGAGGTTTGAAGCGACGATGGCGTTGGTGACAATGGTGTTGTCCGAGAAATCAGGGTTAACGACATGGAAAATGTATTCGTTGCCGACGCTGCCAACCGTGGGGCCGACCGTGATACCGTTCTCGAAGTCAGCGAGGGTGGTGTCGTAAGTTGTACCCGTGGCGGTGGCACCAGAGGTGGTGAAGAGGAAGGCGCCGCTGGTAACGAGGAGGGAATCGGTTCCAGCGCCAGCGCCGCCCGTGAGGTCTTCGACGCGAAGGCCCGGGGTGGCGATATTGTCGATGACGAGAGCGTTGACCGTGGTGGTGCCGGCACCGAGGTCGAGGTTCGCGGAAAGCGTTTCGCGCACGTTGCTGGTTGCTCCGGCGGTGCCGAAGGTGTCGTATTCCCCGGTGCCGGGGGTGATGTCGAGGACGCGGAATCCGTTGGCGGCCTCGTAGTGGGCGAAGGAGTTGCCCGGG
>JABSSQ010000008.1 GCA_013213905.1 Verrucomicrobiales bacterium
CGGTGAAGAGCCGAAAGGTGGAGGATCAATATGCAGACTGTGAGGAGACGCATATCTCAAGCTCCCTGTGTCACACTGGTTTGATTTCCCATCGTCTGGGCGCCTTGATGTCCAAAGGAGAGGTTCTGGATCAGTTGAAAGGCGACAAGGTGATGGAGGAGCGCTTTGGATCGATGGCTGATCACCTGAAGAGAAACGGAGTCGATGTGAATAACCCGTCCATGGTTTACGGACAAATGATTAAGTTCAATCCCGATACGGAGTGGGCTGAAGGAAACGGGGAGCTCGACACGATGGCTAACAAGCTGGTCACCCGTGAATACCGGGCGCCGTTCATCGTGCCGGAAGTCCTGTAACGAGACTCAATCTCAGGGTAATTTTTCAAAAGGAGCGATTGTCTTTCGGGGCAATCGCTCTTTCCTTGTTACAGGATGATTACGCGTCGACTGGATAAGGCCAGAAAAGCCTATGAGAAAGGAGATGCAGAAGCTTCGCGTCGAGCGCACGATGCCGGGACGGGTGGCGAACCCCATCGAACCGGGGGCGGATCCTACATCAAGAGCTTTGTCTATGGCGGGCTTGACGGAACGATAACAACCTTCGCTGTCGTGGCCGGTGTCGCAGGGGCATCATTAAGTTCTAACGTCATTCTAATACTTGGCTTCGCGAACCTGATTGCCGACGGCATTGCCATGGCGTTCGGTGACATTCTCAGCACCCGGGCGGAGCAACAGTATCAAGCGGCGGAGCGGGCTCGTGAGGAGTGGGAGTTGGAGAATTATCCGGAGGGCGAAAAGCGGGAGTTGAAAGAATTGTATGTGGAAAAGGGTCTCTCGGAAGAGGACTCGGATACACTGGTCGAAATCCTGGCGAAGTATCCGGACTTCATGGTTGACGCAATGATGGCGGATGAGCTCGGGATCATGGAAGATGATGAATCTCCCATTCTCAACGGGCTGGTTACCTTCGGTTCTTTCGTAGTCTTTGGTTTTGTCCCGCTGCTCGTCTTCGTTGTTCAGCGTTTCGTGGAATGGGATATCGACAGCATGTTCTGGGCCTGCGTCCTAACCGGCCTGACCCTGTTCGGTCTCGGGGTAACCAAGGGTAAGTTTTCTTCGGTAAAGTGGTGGAAGTCTGGAGCCGAGATGTTGTTTCTCGGAGGCCTCGCCGCTGTTGCCGCTTTCTACATCGGTAAAGCCCTCGAATCGCTCGCCTGAATCGGGGTTGGAATGGGATCGACTCACGGGAAGTGAGTGTCCTAGTATGACGGGGTGATGAGAATGCTCGTGATCCTATCCATTCTTCTGTCTGCCTCATTTGCCGGTGCGCAGGTGGTTCCCTCGACTCCCAGTGAATTTATGAAGAGGGGATTGGGTGACAGTGGAAGCTCAGGAACGGCTTCCGTGGGTGTCACCGATAAGACTCCGAAAGTAATCACCATCACTTACACCGCGGTGTCGCCACTAAAAGGTTGGACCAACACTGACGGGAAAACGATCCAGGCTCAACTCCTCGCGTTCACCGCGCCGGAACCAGGTCAGCCGGGACCGGTGGAAGTGATTCGTGAAGGGAAAGTGCGACTGCTCGTTCCCGGTGCCGAGGGGGCGGTGGAATATCCCATGGCGAAGCTCCAGGAAGAGGACAAGATCGAGATCGAGCGCATTGCCAAGGCAGCAGCAAAAGGTTTGCCGGGCGTGCCTCAATCCGAGAAGGACGAGGAGAGCGAAGAGAAGGAGTGAACGCCTTGAAGCTTGCGATAGTCATTGTCTCATTCTGCCTGATCATGGCCGGTCAGGTGGCCGGAGCAGATCGACCTCCGGGTTGGTCGACCGATGAACTGGTAGCCTGGTGCGTGGTTCCTTTCGATGCGTCGAAACGCGGCCCGGAAGAGCGGGCCGGGATGCTACGCGAACTGGGGTTCAAGTATTGTGCCTACGATTGGCGTCCGGGTGATGAGGAAAGTTTTGAGGCTGAGATCGAGGCCTATCAGAAGCACGGAATCGAGATGTTCGCCTTCTGGAAGGGGCATGAACTGGCCTACGAGCTTTTCCGGAAACACGAAATTGCTCCCCAGCTTTGGCATACGCTGCGAGGCGGCGAAGGCGACACCTTCGAAGCGAAGGTAGAGGCAGCGGTCATGTCAATGGAGCCGCTGGCGAAACAGGCGGCTTCCTATGGCGGAAAGCTAGGCCTCTACAATCACGGCGGTTGGGGTGGAGAACCGGAGAGTATGATCGCAGTTTGCGAGGGGCTGCGGGCGAAGGGCCACGACAATGTCGGGATCGTTTATAACTTTCACCATGGCCATGACCAAATCAAAAGGTGGTCCGAGGTGTTTCCGAAACTGAAGCCTTACCTGCTCTGCCTCAACCTCAACGGAATGACTTCGGGAGAGGTCACCTCCGAGAGCAAGATCATGCTGCTGGGCGAAGGGGAGGTTGAAGGTGGTATGCTTCGTGTGGTGCTGGAGAGCGGTTATGAAGGACCAATCGGGATCCTTGATCACGATAAGGAAACGGACACCCGCGAGACGCTGATCAAAAATCTTGAGGGGCTCGATGAACTGCTAGCCCAGCTGCAAAGCGACGCGCGCTGACTCGACAATGCCGAATAAGGTTTCGTCGAGAGTGAGTTTGTCGGTATTGATGCCGAGATCCTGGACCGCTTCATAGAGATCGGCACGGTCAGCCAGCATTTCTTGAATCGTTTTGAGAGGATCATCCACCTGGAGCAGGGGACGGCTTTTGTTTCGCTTCACGCGATCGAAAATGGTTTCCGGGGAAGCCTTCAGCCAGATCACATAGCCAGCCTGCTTCAGAAGGGGATGGTTTCTTTCTCGAGTGACGATGCCACCTCCGGTTGAGATGACCTGATCGGTGCCCTTGGCGCATTCTTCAAGCACCTCCGTTTCCAGTAGGCGAAAGGCTTCTTCGCCGTCCTCGGCGAAGATATCAGGGATCGATTTTCCAGCATTACGGCTGATCAGGGCATCGGTATCGACAAAGCGAAAGCCGAGGCTTTTGGCCGCGTCTTTGCCAATTGTCGTCTTTCCGGTCCCCATAAATCCGACTAAAATCAGATTGCGACCGCGCTGGTCTGAAGTATTCACTATCGGCACCATAGCGAGATTGTTGTGGTTGCCCAATAGAATTGAGGGACGCGGAGATGTCCCAGCCTGACAGAGTCATGCAGACTGAGATTGCCAGAACTGATAACGAGGTGAACACCAATGATACGGTGCGTCGCGCTGTGGCTGCCTTGCAGGCTGGAGAGGTCGTCGCGCTACCTACGGAAACTGTTTACGGGCTCGGGGCGGATGCCCTGGATCCCGAAGCCGTGGAAAAGATCTACGCCGCCAAGGAGCGCCCGCATTTTGATCCCCTCATCATTCACGTGCCCCACAAGAACTCGCTCTACGAAGTCGCTGAGGTTCCGGCCGAGATTTCCAAGACGGTGACCCAGTTGGTGGAGACTTTCTGGCCGGGCGCTTTGACGCTGGTATTGCCGCGCAAACCGATCATCCCTGATATCGTCACGGGCGGACTTTCGACCGTCGCGGTGCGCCAGGTGAATCACCCGATTTTCCATCGCATCGTAAAGAACTTCGGTGGCCCTATTGCGGCACCGAGCGCGAATCTGTTTGGGCTGCTTAGCCCGACATCCTGCCAGGCGGTGGAGGATCAGTTGGATGGTCGGATTCCCCTGATCGTGGACGGTGGCGCCTGTGGCCAGGGGCTCGAATCAACCATCTTGAAAATTGAGCCGGGAGAGAACAAGCCGGTCATCCGGGTGCTTCGTCCCGGTCCGGTCACTGAAGTGGAACTGAAGAAGTTCGGCAAAGTCGTTTTCGCTGACAAGAATGCCGACGTGGAAGAGTCAGCTCCGGAAGCCCCGGGTATGCTGGCCAATCACTATGCTCCTCGCGAGACGCCGCTTCGCTTGCTCGAGCGTCCTGAAGACTTTTCTCCGGAAGAGGGAAAGACCTACGCGCTGCTCAGCTATCGCGGTCAGCCGAAGGACGGCTTTGTCGACCTCTATGACTGGGACGAAGTCTCGGTGCTAAGTCCGGGATCGGGTCGCGTTGCCGAGGCGGGCATTCGCTTCTTTCATGTGATGCGCCAGCTCGACATGCTCGACGTCGATGAGATCATTGCAGAACCAGTCCCCGATCGTGGGGTCGGCAAAGCGATTCTCGACAAGCTTCGCAAAGCAGCGGTGAAGTGATCCGCGCGCCACGCCAGGCGGACTGAGCTAAACGCCGCGCTTGGCGCCGTAGAGCCTCAAGTGCAAACGATCGGAGTATTGAAAGCCGTTCGACTGAGCCAGCTCGGCGACGAAGGCCTGGTTCGCTTCGAGTTCCGCGACGGAGATTGCTTTCGGCATCAAGAAGATGTGGTCAGCCGGGAGCCGGCACTGCTCGATCATGGTCACGACTTCAGTGAAGTCTGATTCATCGCCGATCACAAATTTGAAATCCGCTTTGCCGGTATCGGCGAGTTGAGTGAGTGCTTCCGGGTTGAAGCGCTTTTCTTCCGCGACGCCAGAGTTGGCCAGTTTCGGCGAAACGTTGAACTGGTTGATGCGGGAGAGGAATTCATCGTCGGGGAAGAGAGTGCCATTGGTTTCAACTTCGAAGTGCCTTGCCTCTGAGGTGTCTGTCAGGGCACCCATCAGATCGACCCAGGCTTTCTCCTGGAGTAGTGGTTCTCCGCCGGTGAAGACGTAGTTGAAACAGGGAAACTCTCCGACGGTTTCGACGATTTCATCGGTCTGGCAGTCGATGATTTGTTCGTCGCGCTTGAACTTCGTGCCGGAGTCGTGCTCAAAGTTCGTGTCGTCCCAATTCCAGGTGTAAGCGGTGNCGCACCAGCGGCACGACAGGTTGCAAAGACTGGCCCGAATGAAGACCGACGGTCGCCCGGTATGGCGACCTTCCCCCTGGAGGGTGTAGAAAATTTCCGGACTTCCATCCGGCATCCGGGCCAGTTTCATAACTGTGCTACTGCGAGACCATTGTCACCTTTTCGGTGATGGGGCCGCGAGTGCTTTCCGGCCACTCTTCATCTTTGGGCCAGCCGAGGTAGAAAAATCCGAGGCATTTGTCACGAGGATCGCTCAAACCGAGCCATTCCCGCATTTCGTCGGTGTAGCTGAGTGGCGGGGAAGACCAGAAGCCGGCCATGCCAAGAGCGCTGGCGGTGAGGTGCATGTTCTGGACGGCGCAGGCGACAGCTTCGACTTCTTCGATCTCTGGAATCTTTTCGATTTCCTGACGTTTCATGCCGATGGCGACGACGACGGGAGCCATGAGCGGCTGGGTGCCCAGTTTGTCGTACTTTTCGGGGCGATGCTGATCTTCGGGAGTGATCTTCTTGTAGAGCGACTGCATGAAGTCGGCGAGACGCTGGCGGCCTTCTTGGGCGAAGACGAAGAAACGCCAGGGCTCGGTCATGCCGTGAGTGGGAGCCCAGTTGGCGTTCTCGAGAATGGCGGCGAGATGAGCGTTTTCGACCGGCTTCTCGGACATATCCTTCGGTTTGATGGTGCGCCGACGGCGGATCAGCGCATTGGCGGCGGCCAGGCGTAGGGTCAGAGGATCGAGGTTGGGTTGGTTCGGATCGTCGCTCATGGTTCTGGAAGGAAAGGCGGGACTGTATCGCGGCTTCTTGAGGCCAACAACCGGGAATCAGTTACCTGATTTCGGGGTCAGGCTGATGCTGTTATCCTCGAGAGAAATACGCCGCTGGCGGTAGAGGGCGCCAACCGCCTGCTTGAAGGCTTTTTTGCTGGCCCCGAAAGCTCGCCGAATGTCTTCGGGGGAACTCTTGTCGGTGAGCGGGATGCGGCCATTATTCTTCTCGAGGGCCTCGAGAATGTGATCGGTGAGTTGGGTGACGCGGCCGTATCCGACCTGTTCGAGGGAGAGGTCGATCTTGCCGTCGGGTTTGACGGCGGCGATAAAGCCGTCAAACGATTCACCGATTCGAATGGGATGCTGCAGGCTGCTTTCGTGAATGAGTCCTTTGAATCGTTGATCGATCACGGCCATGTAGCCCAGCGGCGTGCGTTCCTGGATGATGAGAGCGACCTGGTCACCGGTTTTGTAGCGAGGTCGGGACTGGTTCAGGAAACGGTTGATCTTGGAAGTCGCGATGATACGGTCGGAGACCTCGTCATGCAGCACCTTAACGACGGCCACTTCGCCTTCTTTGACGCGGTGGTTCTGCTCCTTGAACGGAAGCAGCAGATCCTTCGGGAAATCCCAATTGAGGAAAGCGCCGGCGCGCGGGTGGACAGAGACGACTTCGAGCGCCGCGATATCACCCACCTGGCAGGAAGGCTGTTGGGTCGTTGCAACGAGACGATCTTCGGAGTCGCGGGAAATAAAGACATCGAGAGCGTCTCCCGGTTCGGAGCCCTCGGGGACTTCCCTGGTTGGAAGTAGAATTTCGCCCAGTTCACCACCGTCCAACACGAGCCCGTGATCGGATTCGTGGAGAGCGATGAGCTGATTGACTCTGCCAAGTTGCGCCATCCGCCAAGGTAGACGAAAAGCAGGGGAATGCGAGGCGCAGGTGGAGACTATCGCCAGGGTAGTTCGTGGACCTCCCCGTGCTCAGGATGGGAGGGATCGAGTGCCCGCAGTTCGAGCTTCAGGCCCTCCGGTTGCACCGTGGCGCGAACCCAGCCGGCAGGGCGGGAAGGATCGAAGAGGTGAGCCGTTGGGGGCAGATTGATGTGGTGACAGTGGTGTTCATCCTCTTTCACCTGCCAGTTGTGACTGTGCCCGTAGATGTAGGCCTTGGCCGAGGAATGATCGGCGATGAGTTGGAAAAACTGGTCGCTGTCGATGAGGCCACTGATTTTGATTTCCTGATCGCCGGGGATCACATCGGTTCGGAATTCCTGAGGGTAGTGATGCCCGACGAGAATGGCAGGTTTCTCTGGATTGGCGGCCAGCCGCTGCTTGAGCCAGTTGATCTGTGCCTCTCCAAGCTCGCCTTCGACCTTGTTGACAAACCTGAGCGTGTCGAGCAGGACCCAGTCTGCCAACGGGGTTTCAATAACAGAGCAATGCTTGCTGGCGACGCTGGAATCTTTCGCCGCAGCAAGCGAGGCATCGTAGAACGTGTC
>JABSSQ010000080.1 GCA_013213905.1 Verrucomicrobiales bacterium
ACCCGTCGACACTGGCCCGCAAGTTCTCAAGTTCCTTCCTAAGCTCACTGAGGCAGCTTTTACCGTCCTTCCACGAGGATGCTACAATCTTTCCTTCAAAGCCCAATGCTACCAGTTGCTGCAGCAGCCGCCTCAATTGATGCTGCTGAGTCACAGAAAACCTCAGCTCGCTAAGGAGCTCCTGAAAGGCGTCAGGCTCAGTGTACTTTATCGCCTCTTCCTCGACCAACCCTCGAAATGCTGCAAGCCAATCATTTGCCTGATCGAGCGCATCGTGACACAGCCCAATCACCGTCGCCTTATCAACAGCCTCCATGGCATGGCCCGGATCGTCTGAAACAACCTTCATGACCTGGCAGAGCTCGGTTGTCCCCATCCGCAGAACCGTCGGATAAAATCCTGCCGCCTCCATCTCCACTAATGCCCCGTCATTCGGATAGTCCTTTGTCGGCTCCTCAACCGTGATGATTCTCCTGCGCTCCAGATCCACCTTCTTCGGCCAGACGGCGGGAGGATACCAGTTCTCCACCCCGGACACAGAGCTGATACAGTTCCCCAGAAACACCTTGCCATAGTCCTCGCTACCGGAGCCGGCGATACCGAAATTGATCCAGCCACTTAACTTCCCGTTATCACAGTTCCGCCCCGCCAAATACCCCGCAGCTGCAGCAGAGGAAACCTTACCAGGCCCCGATATGACTAGCTCCATTGTGCCATCTTTCGAGCGGTACAGAGGGAACCCGCCACCCATAGTGGAAACGGGAGCGAGCCGAAACCGCTCGATTAATGCCTGAGCCTCGGATCGTAACGCAACGACCCAGCTGATGCAGGATTCCATGATGTGATCAGCGCTTGAGTCCAAACCCTAGACCAACCAGGGCAGCACCTGTGGAAGGAACCACATCTTTTAAGGTTTCCCAGAGCGAAATCGATTCAACTGTCGCCCAGTCTTTCACATTCTCCACTGACCCGAAATACTGATCCCAAAACGGATCGATAACTCCCCGGTCCTGCAGAAAGATGAAAGTGATGACGCCGACGAGAATCACTGTCAGTATGCTCCTAAAGAAGGTCCGCAACAGACCACCCGCCAGCATAGCTCCAAGAAAACTGAGCCCAAGATGGATACCGCTTGTAGCCCAAAGATCGGCTTGACCCGTGGCACCTCCTGCTGCTCGCGAGTTTCCGGCCCAGTCCGATTCAAAGCCTACCCGGGGCTGCATGGGCGCCCCACCATCATAAGATTTGCTCACCCAGCGGCAACAGTTCCACACGCAACCGGCGAGAATGGCAGTCAACGCTCCCATGACGAGGCGCCGCTTCAGACTCGAGAACCCCGTTAAGCTTTCGGAAATTCGGCCCATTTATTATAATTTCCATAATTTATCGTTTCACCGCTTCTGAGCCAAGCTTTTTCCGCAGCCTTGCCATTCGCCCTGCACCAGCGCATAAACTCCGGTTGTTTGAAAGACTCATTCACCATTGAAAAAGTCGACTGGGACTCGCACTCCATTACGCTTCTCCGGGTTAGAAATCGCGTTTTCGTGGAAGAACAAAAGGTTCCCGCCGAGATCGAGGTCGACGAGTATGACCAGCAATCCATTCATTTCTTGGCTCTCGACCAAAACGGGAGTCCCATCGGGACGGCACGCCTGCTCCCGGACGGCAGAGTTGGGAGGGTAGCGGTTTTGATCGAATGGAGACGAAAAGGCGTCGGTCGTGCTCTGATGAACGAGACACTCACCGTTGCTACTCAACGGGGGATCTCCCGCGTTACTCTTCATGCCCAGGTAAGTTCTATCCCCTTCTATTCCGAATTAGGATTTGAAACAGAAGGGCCGGAATTCGACGAAGCCGGCATCCCACACCGGCAGATGCATCTCGATCTCCAGGGCAAAAAAAAAACGACCCCGCATAACGGGGCCGTTTTATTGAGAAACCCTTGGCATGCCACCCTGCTGAAGCGCTCGGTAACTTCCGCGCGGCACTCTCACTCGCGCCCTAATGGATCAAAGGCGTTTTGATGTCGGCGAGGAGTGCCTCTAGAGAAACAAATCAAGACCGCTTTCGAATACGTCCATGCTGATGCCGGAATTCACCTCAACACAATGAACCCCCATTCGCCCTACCTCGTGCACATTGCGATGCTCATCATCGAAAAACAGCATCTCTGAATAGTGCAGATCGCTAGCGGCAGCGAGATTTTCAAAATGCGCCACCTTGCTTCCCGGGAATATCTCCTGGTATTCAAAACACTCACTGATCCCCAACAGTTTCAGGAGGTCTCGCGCCCAGGACGGCTGCGAAGTGCGCGAGGCCAGCCCCATCGGGATCCCTTCAGCTTCGAGCTGCTTCAGGATCAGCGGAACTTCATCGTAGAGACGCAATGGACGACCACTGGAATCAGTCACCCTCCCGTTTTCTCCTCCCTGAAATGGGAAATCGGCGCAGTCTACCCAGAGGCCTCCGCAATCCCACAAGGTGAAATCCAGATCGAAGACGACAAGCTTTGGCTGCCCCATATCCTGGCACCCTAACGATAGGCGTAGATAACTGCGTAGTCCTGGGGGATTTCAATCGACGTCTTCAATGAAACTCGAACAAAGTAGATGCCGGTGACCTCAGGACTCACCAGAAGTGTTACGATGTTAGTCCCATCAATTTCGAATAGTTCGGTCTTCACGAGCTGTCCGGTGCTGTCGTAAACGTTCAGATTAAGTTCCGCCCTTCGATCAGGGACGGCAAGCCAGAACCGGTAGGAGTTGCGCTTGAATAGCTGCACCTGATGAAGCTTTGCTTTACCGGGTTCAATGCTCCCCCCCCACCAGGACTCACGGAGCACGAACATCTCATCTCCGGCGAGCGAAGGCAATGCTGCCTTCTGTGCCAGCACTTTGATGTCGTTGATCTTGTTGAACGCCTCGACCGCTGAGGGCTCAGCGGAGGGTTCGCCTTCCTGCGCAATGACAGGAGACGCTAACAGCCCGAGGGCCAGCAGGCAGGAAATCTTTTTGAGCGGCAGATCAACTCTCATAGATGGCAGACACAAGATTTGAAGTCGCGATTGAGATTTCGACCACGTTACCTTTGCTGATAACGCCGGTCTCATCGGTTTTCATGAGAGACTCAAGAAAAGTAAGAGTGTTGGAAACCTGGCTGAAGAGATCCCCTTTGCGGGCACGCATGGGCAGACCACTGAAATCCTTACGAAGCTGAGCCACCAAGTCAGGCTGGTTCAGGAGGTCGGAACCTTCCGGATCGTAATTCTGCTTCAACACGGCCGCGAGAGCTTCAGTGCCACCAAGCCACCCGCCGATGCTCACCAGCGCCACCAGCTCGTCATCGCGGTTTGTTTTCATCACGTCGAGAACCGTCTGGCGGGTCTTGTCCAACTCTCCACGAACGGTTTCCCAGT
>JABSSQ010000081.1 GCA_013213905.1 Verrucomicrobiales bacterium
CATAGCGACAAACTTCACATCGCCGTAGCCCATGGCCTCGCGCGGCACCACAGCCTTGGTGATTTTGCCCGAAACCTTCTTCACATCCTCCACGTCAAGTCGTTCCCCGTCGATTTCGAAGCCGTCACCAAAGACGGTGAACGATTCTTTGAACTCACGTTTCTCGTCATCGATATAGAGTTCCTGAATCTCTGTTTCGAGTCGATCCCATTTACGGAAGAACACGTCCCCCCACTCGTATTCGTGCTCACCCAGCTTGATCATGATCGGTTCCTCGTCACCTCCGGGTTGGGAAATTTCGAAATCGGTCGGCTCATCGAATTCGTGCCGAATCTTTCCAAAGGCCATCTTGCCAAGCAGGACCACGAGCCAGAGCAGGACAAAGCCAGCCACGGCGCCAAGAATGCCCTGAAGGCCACCCTTCCACCAGATCTCTTCGCCGTGCAGAGCCGGGACGAGGAAACTTAATACAATCCCGACGCCGCACCCGCCGATGGTGATCGAGTCGGGAATGATGAAATGGTCGAAATCAATGAAGGTGGCCGAAATCAGCAGCGAAGCCAGGATCCAAAGGGCGGATACCTCGCCGAGAACGCCGTAATTGCCGAGGATGGTGTGGGCTTCGGGTACTTTGATCATCCAAATCGCGAGAAAAACGATTCCGGTGAGCAACTCGACGAGGAAATAGCGGACAGGGATCGGTTTCTGACACCACTTGCACTTGCCCCGCAGCATGAGCCAGGTCACCAATGGGATATTGAGCACCATCGGGATCTGGGTTTTGCATTCCGGACAGAAGGAACGCTTCGGCTCATTGACGCTCAGCCCGTTAGGGACGCGATAAATCACCACATTGAGAAAGGATCCTATGGATGCCCCGACACCAAAGGCAAAGAGCGGAAGGAGGATAGCAAGAATCAGATCAGGCGACATAAGCGGAACGCCTCAGAGCATCGCTTAACCTATCCTAAGTGTCTAGTATTTATAACGCCCTGAGGGAGTCATGTCGCCCCACAAGGTCTCAGTTCGTTGGGCGAAACATCTCATCCTGCCAGCTCGAAGCCGGATTCTGGGATGAGCCCTGCCCCGAGTAGCCGTCCTGATAGCCCCGCCCGCTGCCTGCCGTCGAGCAACTCACGCCGGTGAAGGCGATAAGGGCGAGACCCGCAAAGAGAAGAGATCGAGAGAGGACAGTCATGTTCGGAGTGTGTGCAGGATCAATTTGCCGGAGCGTCAGGCTCACGATAGAACCAGTCCGGGAACGGGGCTTCCTTTTCGCCACCGGCCTTACGATGAAGGAACTTGGTGCCGCGGTCACGCATGATCGGCATTTCTGTGCCGTCCGTTTCCTCCATGAGCTCAAAGAGGCGCTGATTCAGTTTCTCCACCGTCTCGGCATACTCGGGGTCATTGATGAGGTTGATGCGCTCTTCAGGATCCTTTTCCAAGTCGAAGAGCTCGTCCACATCCCAGACTCCGTGGTAGCGGATGTATTTGAAGCGCTCACCCAGCACCGCGTGAGTGGTGGGCGTGTGAGGGTAGTTGCGCTCCCAGTAGTACTCGTAAAGAAGGTAATCCCGCCACTCGTCGGATTCTCCCGTCACGAGCGGCTTCATGCTGCGACCATCCATGTATTCAGGGACCTCCACTCCGGCGAAGTCGAGCATGGTCGGAGCGACATCAATGTTAGCGACGACTTCAGTTAAGGTTTGGCCGCCTTTGACGCCCTTTGGATAACGCAACAGCATCGGGATCCTGACTGAAGCATCATAAGCGTTCCGCTTGTCGATGAGACCACGCTCACCAAAGAGAAAGCCGTTGTCCGCCATGAAGAGGATCACCGTGTTATCCAGTTCGCCGCGATCTTCGAGCGCCTTGAGGACCGCTCCGGTGCTGTCATCAATGGCCCGGATCGTCTCGCAGTAGCGCTTGTAGTAGGTGCCGATATCCAGGTTGGCGTAGTAAGCAAACTCGACGCCGTGGCGGCTGTTGCGCTGATTCTGAACCCACAGCGGGACATCGCGGAACAACTCTGGATTATCGAACCAGGTTACTGGCTTTTCGAAGGTCTCTTTCTCGTAGCTGTAGGCATGGCGGTTCGCAGGCAGGAAGTCGGCATGCACGGCTTTGTGTGAAAGATAGAGCATCCAGGGCTTGTCACCACTGCGTCCTTCGAGCCAGTCGGTTGCATAATCGGTCAGGACGTCGGTGATGTAGCCTTCCTGGGGAACACGTTCTCCGTTGACGTTCAGGCCATCGCGACTGACCTGTGGCACGTAGCGCCCTTTCACCTTGGCATCTGCCGGATCGGCGAAGTAAACTCCTTGCCCTTTGAAGGCGACCCAGTGATCAAACCCGGGCTGCGGGTGATCGATCTCACCGCCCATGTGCCATTTGCCGACAAAGGCGGTCTCATAGCCGACGTCCTGCAGATACTTGGGGAAGAAAACAAGTTCGTCTGAGAACGGATTGTAGTTGTCGACCACGCGATGGTTGTGAGCATAGAGCCCTGTGAGGATAGATGCCCGGCTTGGTGAGCAGAGCGAAGTCGTCACCACGGCGTTCTTGAAGTGGACGCCTTCCTTGGCAATGCGATCGAGAGTGGGAGTCTCAAGGAAGGGATGCCCAAGGAATCCCATGGCATCATAGCGTTGGTCATCGGTTAGAATGACAAGCAGGTTGGGCTTTTCTTCTGCTCGAACTAGAGCCGAAGTAAGCAGCAGCCCGATGCCGATGAGGTGGTGGAATTTACGCATGCGCGGATAGTAGGCAGCGAAACTTCACAGGTCAATCCGTCGAGCGTCAAACTTAGCTGGCGTGGAAACGCCTGTCAGAAAATGTGTCAGATTTTAAGGGTGTCGGATTTCTTGTGATTTGGGCATGCATTCCCTATCCTTACAACATGTCATTTCGCGGACTCGTCTTGTTCCAAGTTTCTCTCTGGGCGCTAGCAGTCAGTGGATTCGCCAACTCCTATTCATATGCTCTCCTTTTCGAGAAGGATCTGCCGCGGGAAATCCGACAAATCGCTGCATGGAACCCCTATGATGTGAGGCTTTCAGAAGTTTCCTATCCAAAGACCGGTTTGGAGCGGAAAATTATCAATGAGGGCGATCTGATTCCCAAGCTCTCAGATTTGCAGCGCTTTCTTGATGATGGCCAGTTTCGAGCGCGCTTTGTTTCGCCTGAGGTTTACAAAGCGAGAGATGCCTTGAAAAGAGAATCAGAGGACGCGGCTGTCAGGTTTAGAGCGCTCACAAATGTCACTCAAGAACAGCAGATCGCTCGAGCCGCAGAGCTGGAACGATTTCAGCACCGATACAACGAACTCCACAGCGGGAAGGAATTCAGTGGTTCGCGAGGAGCGTTACTCGATAGCGAGAACCGCATTTTCCTCTGGCGTTTATATTCTCCCTCTCTGCTTCAGCTCTACAGCTCGCCTGGCACCATGTGTTACCTCGAGCTTCCCGAGGGTGAGGAAATTTCACTCGTTGAGCGTCCGGAGACTTCTTCGATGCCCCCGTTAGAGCAGCCTGAACTTAACGATCCGCCAACCTCTTCGGGATATTTTCTGCCGTCGACGGGGCCAGTGCTCCCCGTACCGATCACTGCCATCCAGAAGTTTCTGGAATCTGGAGAATGCCAACGAGTTGAAAAGAATCCCGGCAGCTTCAAAGAATCGATCACATCCTTCTGGTACGGAAAACAGAGAGAGAGACCTCTGCTCATAGGAGTGAAGGAACAACGCGATTTAGCGGGGCATGTAATAATCACCCACGCGACTCCATATGCGAAGAACACCTCGACGGTCTTCGTCGATCAACAGTTCAATTTGTGGAAGGCAAACCTTCAGTCTGACAGCTGTATGCGCATTGAAGATCGATATGGGCGGCACTTTTACCTTTTGTGGGAGAGACTTAGGAACGAAGGGCATGGCGTTCAGCCTCCGAGCAAGAATTCCGCCTTTAGTGGACGAGGAATGAAGAAGGCTCCATCCCCCTGATTCTTAGCTCGTCACAGCATTTTCACCCGGATTGGCCCCTATTCTGCTTTTAAGGTGTGTTAACCTTCTGAGCTCTCAGAAACCCCGTCTATGCCGAATCCCGGAAACACCAGCTACGTCGATCCTTTTTTGGGGAACGACACCACATCGCTACCTGAACCCGAGGGGATCGCTGCCAAGTGGTGGTGTGCCAAACCGCCGGTGGGCAACACTCACCCCGGAGCGACCCTGCCTTTTGGCATGGTGTCAGTCTGTGCCTATTCCGGCGCCTACGTGACTGGCTACGGACGAAACGACGTTTCGCTCTCCGGAGACGATCCCCGGAGACTCTTTGACCGGCACGAAATCCTCGGTCTGGCCCACTTTCAACAGTCCGGAACCGGGCGCATTCGTCAGTACTACAACTACTTCCTCACCACACCGCTGACCGGAGAGGGTTTGGATGGACTGGGAACGCGCTATCATCTTGTCAATGAAAACGCCAAGCCAGGTTTTTACGCCGGTGAATTTGAGGAGTCCGGTGTCACGTTTGAGGCCACCTGCACCAAGAGAACTGCCGTTCATCGATACTGTTTTCCAGGTGATGCGACTGGCAAAGTCGCCATCGATTTCAGCTCGGGCGGTCTCCTGATCGAAGGCATGGAGGTCTATCCGGAGAAGGCGAAAGCCACCTTCCTCAACCCGACGACCTGCCAGGGGCGCGTCATCATTGAGGGTATCCCCTTTTACTTCCATCTCGAATGCACCACGCCCATCAAAGCCTCAGGTTTCTGGGAGAACGGTGAGATTCTCGAAAAGTCTGCCAAGTACAAGGCCAGGAAAGAGATCAAAAGGGAACGCATGCCTTTCGGGGCCTGGTTTGAGGCGGAGAATTCCGGAGAACCGATTGAGATCCGGATCGGGTTTTCACTCCATTGCTCGGAACGTCCCATCGAGGCCATTGAATTGAAGCGGGAAATGCCATTTAAGGACATCTCTTCGGATGCCCGCGCCAAGTGGGATTCCGTTCTGGGTAAAATCCACGTCGAGGGTGGCAGCAATGAAACGCGGGAGATCTTCTACACCGCGCTCTATCACGCCACACTGAAGCCGGCGGACTTCATGGACGAGAACCCCTTTTCAGGGGAGCCCGGCCCGTTCTTCTTCGATCTCTCGACGCTTTGGGACCTCTACAAGACCCAACTGCCGCTTCTCATGACGCTCTGGCCGGAACTGGGTTCGGATTTTGTGTCCTTCCTCCTCGAAGTGGCGAAACGCGAGGGCGCCTTCCCGATCAGTTACCTGATGGACAATGCTCCGGAGCGTTTTGCCAAGCAGGCCACCGGGCTATGCCACATGATCCTTAACGATGCCCACATGCGCGGGATCTCAGGTGATTGGGATTCAGTACTCGAGCAGCTTTGGAAGACCAGCCTCAGTGGCCGTGGCCGAGGTGGTAAATTTGCCGAGTTCTCGCGGAACCATGTCGTTCAACCGCTTTCTCACACTCTCGATCTCGCCTTCGCCAACTGGTGCATCTCCCAGATGGCCAAGCGTTTGGGAGATCAGATCATCTACGACGGCAGTATTCCCCTGGCCTACCATTGGACCAACGCCTTTGATGAGAAGACCGGCTTGCTCAGAGAGGATTCTGACTACT
Organism: Verrucomicrobiales bacterium; assembly: GCA_013213905.1. Taxonomy (GTDB): domain Bacteria; phylum Verrucomicrobiota; class Verrucomicrobiia; order Verrucomicrobiales; family DEV007; genus Arctic95D-9. The sequence continues at coordinate 5,643 of JABSSQ010000081.1, forward strand.
ACGAGGGCGAGAACTGGAACTACTCCTTCCGCTTCATCCACGACATGGTTGGGCGAATCAATCTCGCCGGCGGGGAAGAACGATTTGTCGAACTGCTGGATCTGTTCTTCGGATACCAGGAACCGGAAGAGGGCCAGACCGTTCATCGCTTTGAGGGACTCAACAATGAACCGGACATGGAGGCCCCCTATGCCTACCTCTGGGCTGGCCGACACGATCGAACCGCCGAAGTGGTGCGCAATGTTCTCAAGTATCAGTTCACCACCGGCAAAGGTGGTTTGCCCGGCAACGACGACTCGGGTGGCCTTTCTTCCTGGTATGTCTGGAGCGCCATCGGGCTCTTCCCGGTCACCGGACTGCCCATCATGCTGATTGGAAGCCCGATTTTCCACATGTCGACAATCAAGCTCTACGGCGGGAAATTCCGGATCATGTCACTCAACCAGGGACCGGAGAATTACTACGTTCAGCGAGCCTGGCTCAACGGTAATCCACTGGACCGCTGCTACCTCAAGCTCTCCGAATTCGCCCCTGAGGCCTCGCTGACGCTTGAAATGGGCCCAGAGCCTTCCGATTGGGCCACCAACACCCGCCCTCCTTCGTTTATCTCGTAAGGCGTTGAGGCTTTGTGTGTCGCGGGGTTATGGGGGCTCGCCGTGACAATTTCGATACCCCAAAAGTGTTTAGCAACTCCGAAATAAGAGGGATCTTGGCACGTTATCTGCGTTTCCTTTCGGTGCAGGAAATACCACTCAACCCTTGCTAGACATGTACGAGACCCCAGATTCCACAGTAGAAACATTCACGGGGGAAGGCTCCCCCGAGTCGGAACCCACGAACCTCATTCTCGTGGTACGAGCGGACCCCATCATTTGCGGTCACTCTACGGAAGCGCGAAACCTCGCCGAAGCAGCCATTGCCCGCGGGTTTCAGTCGGTTCACATCGTCAGTTATCCGATCGAGACACTCGAGCAAAGCCAACTGCCCCTGAAGCCGCTCGATACGATTTCACCCTATTCTCCCGGCATCGAAGTCGACCGCCCCGCTCCGATTGGAGACTACAAGGTGCTCGACGGTCGTCTCAGCTACGCGATCAGCGGCCAGCTCGTTGACCTGCTTCACCAGCTTCCCGGGAAAACCATTATCATGGATCTCTATCTCGTGCCTCACGGTCAGATGGTGATCAACGCCGTCGACAGCTTCAAGACGATCGCCAAGGAGCCTAACGTCATTACCATTGGTGAAGCCGTCGGTTCTGACATCACTAACGTGGTCACTAACGCTCTGGCCGCTGAGCAGATCGGCGCCGCCCAGATGGTGCTCTCGAACTACCTCCAGCACGACCTTCCCGTCGCGGTGAGCCAGTTCACTAAGGACATGATCGTTGATGCAGGCGCGAAAGTGGACGCCCGACTCGGAACCGACTTTGCGGCCCAGCTCAACGAGCGTGTCGAAATCAGCTTCCCTGCCATCGACACCAGTGCTTACACCGGTATTGAGAATGAAACGGGCCGAATCGAAGAAGTCCTCTCCAATCGCGGGCTCGAGAAAGACGGCTACGTCATGTTCCTTTCCCGAATCGCCCCGGCTAAGGGGGTCGACGATCTTATCGCCGCCTACAAATCCAGTGAACTCTACGGAAACAAGAAACTTATCATCTGTGGTAATGGCCCGATGAAAGAAGAGATCAAGGAAATGGCGGCGACTGACAACAGTATCGTCGTTCTCGACGACGTCTCCGATGAAGAAAAAGGAGTGCTCATGCACGGTGCCTTTGCCTACTGCCTTCCCAGTAAGCCACGTCCGGAGTTCATTGAAACCTTTGGAATCGCCGTGGCTGAGAAGATGCTCGCCGGTGGTCTTGGGCCGGTCATTACCACTCGCACCGGAGGAATTCCGGAAGCTTCCGGTGGTCACTGCCTTGAACACGAAGCCGGCAACGTCGACGAGCTCCGCGAATGCCTCAATCGCGCTTACTTCATGACCAACGAAGAGCGCGCCGAGCTTTCCGAACGTGCCAAGCAGTTTGCCCTCAACTTTGATCGCGCTGCGATCCTCGAAAATCTCATCAACCGCAGCCAGGCTGTTACTGCCTGATCCTGCCAATCCACTTTATTGCCGAACCAAAGACGCCGCCTCGTAACCTCTCCTCACAATCTCCCCATAGCCATCAAAAGGGCCGGGAGGTGGACATCCATCTCCCGGTTCTTTGGAGGCTGGGGTAGCATTTCGGGGAGTGTGTAGAGTGTTTTGGTTCTATTTCGGGGATTCGCTCCTTCGGTTTTCCCCGTGCGGGCAGGGATGGGGCGGGCTGGAGTCCGTTCCCCCGGTATTCCAAAGAGAAGGCGGGAGGGGTATTCTGGGGGACCAGCTCAAAGTGGTGACCGTCATCGGTAAAGGCTTTCCGGATTCGAAAATTTGGACTCTTTCGCGCCTTGGCACGCCTAGCGGAATCTGCTTCATTCACCGCATGCGTGAAATAATCCGGCTCTTCGCCCTGTTCGGTTCCCTGGTTTCCTACTCTTTCGCCCAGGAAGAGGCAGAAACCGAAGCGGAAGCTCCTGACACCACTGGACTTCCCAACCTCGTCCTCATCATTGCCGATGACATGGCCTGGGACGATTCGGCACCCTACGGACACGATTCGATCATGACGCCGAACCTGACCCGCCTCGCTAACGAGGGAATGAGGTTCGACAATGCCATTCTCACGATCAGTTCCTGCAGTCCCAGTCGCGCCAGCATCATCACCGGCCGCTACCCCCACCAGACTGACGCCGAGGAGCTGCACTGGCCAGTCCCGGCAGAACAGATTACGTTTGTCGAGAAGCTCCGTGAGCGCGGTTACTGGACTGCCGCAGCCGGTAAATGGCACCTCGGTGATGCCGTGCGCGATCGTTTCGATGAAATTCGCGAAGTTGATACCTCCGGTTTCCAACTGCCCAGCGGAGAAGCTGGCAAGGCCGGAAAGTTTGTCGAAACCCTCGAGGGGGAAGCCCAGAGCGGCTGTGCCGACTGGGTTCAACTGCTGAAGGACCGCCCGACCGACAAGCCGTTCTTGCTCTGGCTCGCTGCGCTCGATCCCCACCGCCCCTATCATCCCAACATTCTCGAGGAAGGATCCCGCCCTGAGGAGATCAAGGTGCCGCCCTACCATCCTGACACACCTGCTGTCCGGGCCGACTACCAGCTTTACTACGACGAGATCACCCGCCTCGACAAATACGTGGGGCTCGTCATGGATGAAATCGAAGCCCAGGGGCAAACCGAGAACACGCTCGTTCTTTTCATCAGTGACAATGGTCGCCCCTTCCCCCGGGACAAGACCACGATGTACGACAGCGGCATCAAGACTCCGTGGATCGTGAAGTGGCCCGAGACGATCAAGGCTGGCACCGAGTGCAAGCGCCTCGTCAGCTCGATTGATATTGCGAAGACGTTCATGCAGCTCGGCGGCGTTAAAGATCCGGGCCCGACCTTCGAAGGCGTCGATTTCTCCTCGCTCCTGACAGATCCAGAGACACCCATCCGCGACTTTGCCTTTGCCGAGAAGAACTGGCACGACTTCGAGGATCATGTCCGCGCCGTTCGTAATGAGCGTTACAAGTACATCCGCAACTACTACAACGACCTCCCCCAGACGCCGTCCGCTGACGGACTTCGCAGCCCCACCTATGTCGAGCTGCTCCGCCTGCGCGACCGCGATGAGCTCAACGAGGACCAGATGGGTTGCTTTGTCACCCCTCGCCCCGAGGAGGAACTCTACGACACCAAGCTCGATCCCCACGAGCTGAACAACCTCGCCGGAGACGAGCGTTACGATACCCTGCTCCGCGCCATGCGCGCTGCGTTGAAGGACTGGGAGACCCGGACTGGCGACAGTGCTCCTGAGCTTCGCACCGCTGACGAATTTGACCGCGTCACCGGGCTTCCCACTCCGGCTCGCGTCCGCCCCCGACTTTCCAAGCAGGAAATGGTTGAAAAAGGCCTCGTCGCTCCCTGATTTGCCCTACATGAACCTCCTGAAAATTTTCACACTGGCCCTCATTGCTGTGGTCGCGGCTCCGGCTGCCGCCTACAGCTTTGAATGGACCGACACTGAGGGCGAATACCTTGACCTCAAGCATGGTTCGCGAAACATCGCGCGTTACGTTTACGAAGCGATCGACGAGAGCTCACCGGAACGACGTGAAGCGACTTACAAGCCTTTCTGTCATATCTATCACTGGTACAGCAAAGACCAGTTCATCACCAAGGGGCCGGGAGGGAAATTCACTCACCATCGCGGGATCTTTTATGGCTTCTCCAAGACGAGCTACACCGACCGCGACGGCGAAAAGCATGAGAAGGTTGATACCTGGCATTGCCGCAGAGGACACCTCGTTCATCGTGAGTTCGTCGAAAAGACCGCCGATGATAATTCCGCTTCGTTTACTTCCCTGATCGACTGGGTGGGTGATGATGGCAAAAGCTTTGCCGAGGAAAAGCGTACCATGACCTTCAGCCTGGAAGGTTCCGACATCGTTGTGGACTTTCAGTCTACGCTGACCCCCACTGTCCCTGAGATGCGGGTGGATGGAGATCCGCAGCATGCCGGTTTCCAGTTCCGGGCTCACAACGACGTTCACGACAATCACAAGAACGCGACCTACTACATCCGTCCCGAAACCGGAGTCGGAGCCACCGGCGAAACCATCAACTGGTCTGCCAAGCTCGACAACGAGAAGACCCGCGACCTTCCCTGGAAAGCCTTGTGCTTTACCGTCCATGGCAAGCGCTACACCGTTTCCTACCTCGATCATCCTGACAATCCCAAGCCAGCCCGCTACAGCGAGCGTGACTACGGCCGCTTCGGCAGCTACTTCGCGACCGACATTATCCCGGAGAAACCGCTCACGGTGAACTACCGGCTCATGATTCACCAGGGAGAACTCGAAGCAGAAGAAGTTGCAAAACATAGCGAAGCATTCCTGAGTGAAGAGTAGTTCCGCCAACGGAACCCTCCGCATGCCCAAATCTGATTCCAAGGAACCCTCTTCCCTGACCGGACATTCCCGTTCGGAGGTGACGGATATTCTTAAGAAGGTCCGCAAGATCGAATTGCGGACCCGGGGGCTGGTTCGCGAAAGTTTCGGCGGCGAATACCACAGTTGCTTCAAGGGAGAAGGGATCGACTTTGAAGACTTCCGGGAGTATCAGCCCGGAGACGAAGTTCGAGCGATTGACTGGAATGTCACGGCACGCTTCGGACACCCCTATGTGAAGAAGTTTACCGAGGAGCGTGAGCTCACCGTTTTTGTCTGTGTCGACATCAGTGCCTCCGGTAACTATGGCAGCCACGGTCCAAGCAAACGCGAGTTGATGGCCGAGGTGGCCGCGCTCCTGACCTTCAGCGCCCAGCAGAACAAGGATAAGGTGGGTCTGATTCTCTTCACAGACGAGGTCGAGCTCTATCTTCCACCCAAGAAAGGAACGGCGCATGCCCTCCGACTCATCCGGGAAATTCTACTGTTTGAGCCCAAGGGCCTGAAAACCTCGCTCCGGGCTCCGGTTGATCTACTCAAGAATGCGGTGAGAAAGCGTTCTCTCGTCTTCATGCTCTCCGACTTCCTCTTTGAGGAGGAAATCAGCAAGGAGCTGAGGATCGTGAACCGGAAACATGATCTCGTCGCCATCCAGGTCAGTGACCCGGCGGAGCTCTCCCTGCCATCGGCCGGGCACGTTCGGCTCGAAGATCCCGAGACCGGTCAACAGGTGGAAGTGAATACTTCCAACCCGCGAGTAAGAGCCGCCTACAAGCAGGCCGCTCAACAGTGGCAGGAATCGATCGATCGCGAATTCAAACGTCTCTCGGTCGACAAGATCTCACTGAGAACAGACGAGGAGTATCTCCCGGCACTTCACGGATTCTTCAAGCGGCGAGAGAAGGTCGAGATCTGATGCACGGTTTCAATCACATTCTCGCCCAGCAACCGGTTGCCGACGAGCTTTACGATATCGTCATCCTCGCCCCGAAGGCTCCACTATGGCCTTTCCTTCTCTGGGCATTGTTGATCTTCCTATTTCTCGGCGGTATCGCAGCCCTGATTATCTATATTCTTCGCTCGCGCACCACCGCGGCACCCGCAGTGAGTCCGCAGGAAAAAGCGGGAGCTCGCTTCCGGGCGATCCAGCAGAAGACGGATACCGTTCCGGTCAATGAGGTCATGTTAGAAGTTTCGGACACTCTCAAGGATTACCTCGCCGAAAAATACGACGATCCCCTGAGGTTTGAGACAGCCCAGGAGTTTCTCAATCGAATCTCGAAGGAAGAAACTCGGTTGCCTACGGCTGCGCAGCAGGAGTTACGAGGGTTTATCGTTGCCGCTGAGGAAATTAAGTTCGGCAATACCACCGGAGCCGAGGAGAAGAGCCTCCCCTTGATCAAGGCCGCTGAGAACGTCGTCAGTCTCTGTCAGACAATCAATCATTAACATCGCCACTACTTTAATTACCCTCCCCCCTACTTTTGGGGGCATGACAACATTATTACAAATAGGTAGATTTTTCTCGCATGGATTACTCCTCCCTCCGTCAAACACGAGAAAAATGACCGCATCCTCATTAGACATAGATCCTTCACATCCTTCAGCACGGCCCGGTTCCAGTGCTACTAACTCAAGCGAAGAGTACTCGCGGAGTCCTCACCTGATTTCCTACCTTAATTCTATTGGAGAAACTCTTGGAGCGAAATCCTGGAGCGCGGGCACTCTCAAGCCATCCGGAGTCGATCCTTCAAGAATGGAGTTCAAGCCCCTCGGCAACGCTCGCAGCAACGGGGTTTCAGCCCTTCAGCAGCTTCTTCAGGACGATCTCAACGATCGCAAAAGCATAGATCGTTCCGGAATTCACCCAACCCGTTTTTATGCTACGTTTTACCAAGAAGACTCTCTCCGTCCTACTTTCAGCTCAGTGGTCCGCATCGCTCCCAGCTGTCTCCTCGGGGTCCAATTTCAGATTTCTGAAACTCTGTCAAACACCAAAACCTCGCAAGCACACCACGCAGAAGCGGCGCTCCAGGCGCTCGCCAGATTCTCCGGTCGCCCCCTATGATTTTTGGAGTGAGAACTAGTAATCCCCCTGATCTGGGGGGATGATTTTTTATGATTATCTGGTTTGTTGATAAAGTCTCCGGAATCGCTTGAATAGCGGTGTCGCTCCGTCGAGACTGCCAGCCAGAGAAAACTGGAATCACCCCTACGATATTAATTTCCCTCCGGTGGCAACACCGGTGGGAGCACAGGAGGGGCCATCCTCCGTCCGGATTGTAGCCCCGGCGGGGGATGGCTAATCTGTTTCCGGGATCCACGATTTCTTCCCACCTCTCTCTCCTCTGTGAATCCCACGCTCTCGGGATTGACCCAAGGCCAGCTTCGCCTACCATTTGAGTCACGATGACTTCCCTCCGAATTCTCCTGGCCTCCTGCGCTGTTCTTTTCCTCTGTAACTGTTCCAGCTTCGAAAAAGAATGGGACGAGGCGGTTGCCGATTACCAGTCCGGCTCAGTGGCGGCTCCCTACGGTCCATGGCAGGGCAACTGGAAAACCGACACCAACGGGCATACCGGCGACCTGCGCGCTATCGTGAAACCCTCTTCAAAGGAAGGAAACTATACGTTCCGATATCACGCGACCTGGGGCGCTCTCTTTCGCGGAACCTACTCAGTCGATTTCCCCGGCCGGAAGCAGGGCGGCGCCTACGTGATCGAAGGCAAAAAGAGTCTCGGTCCGTTCGGTACCTTTGGACACAAGGCCACGGTCAATTCCAGCACGTTCAAGGCGTCCTACTCGAATGACAATGGTGACCTCGGTGCTTTCACCTTGAGGCGCCCGTGATCGGCTCGAACCGGTATGCCTCGCGATCGCTCTCTGCCTATCTTTGACCTCGAGGTCGACCTGGCGGCCGCCCTCTCTCAATCCAACGCGCGCGTCGTTGTTGAAGCGCCGACCGGTTCGGGTAAATCTACCCAGGTCCCCCAGTTTCTGCTCGACTCCGGGATATGTGGTGAGGGAGAAATCTATGTGCTTCAACCGCGGCGGATCGCGGCACGCATGCTGGCCCGTCGTGTCTCACAGGAGCGTGGGAGCAAACCCGGCGACGAAATCGGATTCCAGGTTCGTTTTGAGAACGCCGTTTCTGCCAAGACTCGTGTCCGTTTCGTCACCGAGGGCATCCTCATTCGAAAGTTCATTGAACAGCCGGACCTGAAGGACGTTGCCGCTGTGGTCCTCGACGAATTCCACGAGCGCCATTTCTTTGCCGACATCAGCCTGGCTCGCTGCCTCGAACTGCAGAGAACGAAACGTCCGGACCTGAAGATCGTCGTCATGTCGGCGACTCTCGATGCCGGGTCTCTCTCGGATTACCTCGGTGAAGGCACCTCTCACCTCGTCTCGGAAGGGCGCACCTTCCCGGTTGAAATCAACTACGCTCCACCTCGCGAGCGGCACAAAGGGGAGCTGTGGGATCACACCGCCCGGGCAATTAAGGATCACCTCAAGGCGGGCAGCGCTCCCGGGCATGTGCTCGTGTTCATGCCGGGACGGTTTGAGATTCAGAAAACGGTGCAGACGCTGCGGAGGGCAAGCTGGGCCAGCCAGTTCGAAATCCTCGAGCTCTACGGAGAACTTCCTCCCGACAAGCAGGACGCCGCAGTTTCCTCATCCTCCCTACCCAAGATCGTTGTCGCGACCAATGTGGCCGAAACTTCCATCACGATTGACGGCGTCACCCTCGTCGTCGACTCGGGGCTCGAACGGCGCTCATCATTCGATCACCGGCGGGGCATCACCACCCTTCATATCGAGAAAATCTCCCGCGCTTCAGCCGACCAGCGGGCCGGACGCGCCGGTCGAACTGCGCCGGGAACTGCGATCCGCTTGTGGAGTGAACGGGAACACGAATCCCGGGCCCTCGCCACTCCGGCGGAAATTCACCGGATGGACCTGTCGGAAGCCTTGCTGATTCTCAGTTCGAGTGGAATTGCCGACACGCGGAACTTCAATTGGTTCGACGATCCGGACCCGCTCGGCCTCGAGGAAGCCTACCGAAGGCTCAAAACTCTCGGCGCATTCGACTCAGAGGAGCAACTCACTCCGCTCGGACGGCAGATCAGCCAGCTTCCGGTGCCGCCGCGCTTTGGCCGCATCCTCGTTGAGGCGGCGGAGCGTCAATGTCTCGGCTATGTTTCCCTGATCGTCGCACTGACCCAGTCACGCCCACTTTTCCCCGCCAGAAAGAGACAGCCGGATCACCTCATGCCCGAGGATTTCACTGCTGACAGTGACAGCTCCGATTTTCAGCCGCTGCTGCGCGCCTGGTTCCAGATGAAGCAGAACGGATTTCGAAAGGATCTCGGTGAGCGCCTCGGCATTCACGCCGGTGCCTCGCGCGATGTTGGCAGGATCGCTGATCAGTTGATACGGATCGGTTCCCGCTGGTCCGGGACAACCGGCGGCGACATCGAGCCCGATGCCGAAACCCTCGGCCGAATTCTCCTCTCCGGCTTCTCTGACCGTCTCGCCATTCGTCATAACGCGAATACCCTCTCTTGCGCCGTCATCGGCGGACGTCGTGGCCAGATTGAAAAAGACAGCATCGCCGCGGACAAGGGAACTCACCTCTTCCTCGCCGGAGAAATGATCGAAGTCGAGGGGCGCGACGTGACCGTGAAGCTTGGGCTTTGCACTCAGATTGAGGAAGACTGGCTCCGCGACACCTTTCCGGACGATTTCGTGGAGCACGCCGGTGCGGCCTGGGATGATCGCTCCCGCAAGGTTGAAGCGCGCCGCGAGAAACGCTTTCGCGACCTCGTTCTCGAATCCCGCCCCAGCGGCGAGGTCCCTCTTGATGAAGCGGCCACTCTGCTGGCGCAACGCGTGCACTCCGGTGAGCTCAATCTCAAGGCCTGGGATGAAAAAGTGGAAAGCTACTTTGCCCGGGTCAATCTCATCGCAGAGCATTGCCCCGAGTATGAAATCTCCCCCATCGATGATGATGCGCGGCTGCTCATGCTTGAGCAGATCTGCACCGGCGCGACCAGCTACAAGCAGATCAAGGATCGCCCCGTCACCAAGGTGGTGAAGGAATGGCTCCCGCCACACCAGGCCGGGGTCATCGATCACCTGGCCCCGGAGAGCCTCACTCTTTCCAACGGCAAGCAGACCCGGGTTCACTATTCGCCCGGCGAGAAGCCCAAGATCTCTGTTTTGATTCAACACATCTTCGGCCTGATCGATTCGCCGACAGTCTGTGACGGTAAGCAACCCGTTGTCGTTGAAATCCTGGCGCCGAACCATCGGCCCGTCCAGGTCACCGAGGATCTCGCCAGTTTCTGGACCGGTAGCTATCCGGCCGTGCGCTCCCAGCTTCGCGGACGCTACCCGAAACACCAGTGGCCTGAATTTTAGGTTTGGCTTCGAGGGATTCAGCCGCGAACACCCCGTCCTCTGCGGATAAAATTATAATGTTGTCAGGGCGACAGAGTTTATAAATTTTTATCAATTTAAAATCATTTTATTTTGGTCGCAGGCCCCAGATTTACTGGCCTACCACGATTGGAATTGCCCCTGAATGGCACCCGCCCTGATCGCCTCCATCCCTAGCCCCATCGGGTCAGCCGGCCTAACCTCATTCGCGGGAATTTAGGATTTACATATAGTTAACAACTCTTAACAATTGGCCGATTGGTTCCTGCTGTGCGGGAGCAATTTTGATCGATCACACTACTCAACATGCGCCATGAATACATCACCCTACCCGCCATCAAACCCGAAGTCTTCCGGGCCGATTAAACACCTCTTCTTCTGGCTCTCCGGAGCTGGAGCCGACACGCTTGAGCAATGCCCCGGATGGGAGCAGCGAAAGTATGTTGCCTTTGGAGCGACCGTTCTCGTTCCCAGCGTTTTCGCTTTTATCGCCTGCGCTTACGCTCTTTCCACCCTGACCGATAACTGGAAGGTTATCATTCCCGTCGCCCTCGCCTGGGGACTGATCATCATGACGATCGACCGGGCCCTGCTCTCGATCTATCGCTCTTACCAGGGATTCTTTCGCAAGATCAACCAGTTCGCCCTTCGTATCGTCGTGGCGGCCCTCATGGGGATCACCATTTCACACCCTCTCACCCTTCTCCTCTTTAAAGACAGCATCTCCAGCGTCATCGAAGAAGATCGCCAGAAGGAAGTCGAAGAGGTTCGCGTCGCGGCTAACAAGGAAAAGAAAAACGTCGAGACCAAGATCGGCGGGATGGAGGCCGAAATTGCGAGTCGCCGTGCCGAGTTCAATGCGACTTTCTCCGCCGAATTCCTCGTGGAGGATACTTCTGTCGGTGAAGCCGACCCCATTGCGGCTCTCGATGATGAGCTTCGTGCTCAGATGGAGGACCGCATTGCTGCGGATACCGCTGCTTACACCCTGAAGATTGAGGGTATCGACGCCGACTTCGCCGAAATGCAG
>JABSSQ010000082.1 GCA_013213905.1 Verrucomicrobiales bacterium
GGAGAAACTGGCCGCTGCCGTCAGCGCCGGGATCTGGGAAGGGGAGAGCAGACTTGACCTGAACTACCACGAAGACAAGGACGCCAGTGTCGATTTCAACTATGCGATGACTGAAGATCTCGAATTGATCGAGATGCAGGGGACGGGGGAGGAGGCCACCTTCACCGAGGAGCAGATGCTGGAAATGCTGCGCTACAGCAAGAAGGGCGTCTCCGAAATCGCGGAACTGCAGAAGGCAGTACTCAATTCCTTCGATCCGACAGCCAATGTCGAACTACTGACGCGCCTAGTTTGAGGAACGCCGAATGTTGCCCGCCCAGATCAGGCAGGCGACACTGTCTTGCGAAGCTTGGCGAGGCCGCGACGCACGCGGGCTTTGACGGTGCCGAGTGGTTCACCGAGTTGGTCGGCGATTTGCTGTTGGGTCAGGCCTTCGAAGTAAACCTTTTCGATGGCCTCCCGCTGGACGTCGGTGAGCTCCAAAATAGCGGAGCGGACGGTTTGGCAAGTATCGCGCCGTGAGGCGGCTTCGAGTCCGCTGATCCCGGTGGCCCCACGGGGAATCACACCAATCTCGTCGGTGTAGGCCGATTTGAGTCGGGCTTGTCGCTGCTTAGCGCGGAGACGGTCGATAGCTCGGTTGCGCGCCATCGATGCCAGCCAGGTGATCGGTCGCCCTCGGCCCTGGTGGTAGAGGTGTGCTTTGCGCCAGAGGGATCCCATAACTTCCTGGAGAACTTCTTCCGAATCCTGCCGATCGTTGAGAACCTTGTCGATGGTGGTGAAGAGGAGGCCGTCGTATCGGTCATAAAGTTTTCGGAAGCTGGTCCTGTCTCCGTTGGCAATGCTGTGGATCATCGCCGCGTCGGCAGCGTCATCGTAGGCGGGGTTAGACTTGGGTTGAGCTTTCATGAGATTAACTTATAAACTGATGTAAATTGCTCAAACAAAATCATCATAAGACTTTCTAATGTTATTGTGTTTTCGAATTAGTTCGCCTCAAGCGGGGTTGAGCCCCCGCTTGTTGGGTTTTATTCCCACGAATGACGCGTTTCGCGTTATGTGCTGCTTGCTTTAAACGTAATCTATTGTGCGGTGTCTAAACCCCGCACAGGCTGACATTGCGCGTGCCGATGCCCTGTGTTAGCTTCCGCGGATTGTCTTCGCCAAAATCCCCCCTACTCCTTAACTCAACGACTCCATGCAAAACGAAGAACCTGATAACAACAATCAGCGCCAAGGTGGCGGTGAAGGTGGATTCAATTGGAAAGGCCTGATCCTGTTGTTTGTCGCGATGGGCCTGTTTGGCCTCGCTATATGGTCAAAATCTGCTTCGGATTCCTCCCGCCAGGTCACCTACGCCGAGTTCGAGAAGCTGGCTGATTCCGGAAAAATTCACATCGATGCCGAACTCAAGCCGCCCCATTTGCTTGAGATTGTGCAGAAGGATGGAAGCGCCAAACAATTCATCCAGGGCTGGTATGAGGTTGAGGACCCTGAGAAGAACGGCGGTAACAAATACAGCAGGTTTTCGGCTCCGGTGATTCTCAGCTACGTCGGTGAGGAATTGAAAGAGACGCTGGCAAAAAACAATCTCGTCATTTCCGACCTTCCCACCCAAAGCGACGGGCTCGGTATGATGCTGATGTCATTCTACCTTCCAGTCTTCTTTCTCCTGATCCTGCTCTACTTCCTGTTCCGTCACCAGATCAAGGCTGCCGGCAAGGGAGCGATGAGCTTCGGCAAGAGCAAGGCCAAGCTCATGGCGATGGACAAGAACAAGGTGACCTTCAAGGACGTGGCCGGCGTTGAAGAGGCCAAGGAAGAAGTCTGGGAGATCGTGGAATACCTGCGTGATCCGAAAAAGTTTCAGCGCCTCGGTGGTCGCATTCCCAAGGGCGTGCTCATGGTGGGCCCTCCCGGAACCGGTAAGACCCTCCTGGCTCGCGCCATCGCCGGCGAAGCAGACGTGCCTTTCTTCTCCATCAGTGGTTCCGACTTTGTTGAGATGTTCGTAGGCGTGGGTGCTTCCCGCGTCCGCGATATGTTTGAGCAAGGCAAGAAGAACGCTCCCTGCCTGATCTTCATTGATGAGATTGACGCAGTCGGTCGTCATCGTGGTCATGGTCTTGGTGGAGGTCACGACGAACGCGAGCAGACTTTGAATGCATTGCTCGTGGAGATGGATGGTTTCGACACCCAGGAAGGGGTCATCATCATTGCTGCGACGAACCGTCCCGATGTGCTCGATCCGGCCTTGCTTCGTCCCGGCCGTTTCGACCGTGAGATCACAGTGAGCCTTCCGGATGTGAAGGGTCGTGAGGAGATTCTCGGAGTTCACGCCAAGAACGTGAAGTTGGCCGAAGGCGTGGACATGGGTGTGATTGCCCGCGGAACTCCCGGTTACTCGGGTGCCGAACTTGCCAACGTGATTAACGAAGCCGCTCTACTGGCCGCCCGTAAGGGCCTCAAGGCAATCACGACTTCCGAGCTGGAGGAAGCTCGTGACAAGGTGCGCTGGGGTAAAGAGCGACGCAGTCTCGCGCTCAGCGAAGACGAGAAAAAGCTCACGGCTTACCACGAAGCGGGTCACGCTCTTCTTGGTATGTTGGTTAAAGACACGGATCCGGTGCACAAGGTCACTATTATTCCGCGGGGCCCTGCTCTCGGTGTGACGATGTATCTTCCCGTCGAAGACAAGCACAGCTACAAGAAGCAGTATCTGCTCGATCGACTCATTCTCATTATGGGTGGGCGTGTCGCTGAGGAACTTGTTTTCGGTGACGTCACCAATGGTGCTGCCGGAGACATCCGCCAAGCCAGCGAAATTGCCCGCAAGATGGTCTGCAACTGGGGCATGAGCGACAACCTCGGCATGATCGAATACGGCGAAGGCCAAGGAGAAGTGTTCCTCGCTCGCGATATTTCCTCTCCGCGCAATTACTCCGAAGCCACTGCTCAGCAGATTGACGACGAAGTTCGCAAGCTGACCGACGAGGCCTACTCTGAGGCGACTCGACTGCTCACTGAGCATCGGGACAAGCTCGAGGCGATTGCCCAAGCACTGCTCGAATACGAGACGCTCGATGGCTCCCACATCGAGGAAATTATGGAGTTTGGTGAGATCCAGAACCCGCCGAGTGCGCCGACTCCCCCGGACCTACCTGAAGAGGCCGAGTCCAAGCAGCGTCCCGCTGATGAGGAAGAGAAAGATCGCGGAGATGATTTCCCTGGCGAATTAGCCCCTGCGGGCGCTTGAACTGCTAGACGAATTTTCCGATTCTAGAATTGCTTTCTCGCGGCACTACCCGCGAGGATAGCGATTATGAAAAGCTTCCTGCTGATCAGCATTGTCCTCGGTGGAGTGACTGTTTCCGCCTGCAAAGTTCGAACCGTAAAAGATTCTCACGGTGATATCATCTATCAGGAGCCTGAACGAGTGACTCCGTTCAAGAGCGATGCCGAGAAGATGGAGGCTGTGTTCGAGAAGGAGAACGCTCTCGGCTACTATTAGTCCATCAAAGAGATTACTCGGATGATGCCTCCGCGCTGATATCCAGTTTGAGAGCAAAGGTTCCCGCGGGATCGTTATTCTCCCAGTCCCTGCGGTACTCCAACTTCACGCTTGCCTCACCCGGAGCCAGTGCATTGATCGTGATGGAGTAAGTGCCCCCCACTCCGGACATGCCGGTTGGATTGGCGTCAGATTTGTAGATGATCGACAGGTCGTAGGTCCCGCCTGCTTCGTCACTCTTTGCCTCCAGCCATTGGTAGCCTGTGGTCGGGTTGCCCTCAAGTTCCACCTCGACGGAATCTCCAACTGATAAATAAATCGTGGATCCGTTAGCGGATGAATCGAGATTGATGGCCTGAGTATCTTTTGTGCATGATGTGACACAAAGCAGGCCAAAGGCAACTAGTGGAACTGCGATTGCAGACTTCATGGGTATCTTGGACAGCCCTGTCAAAAGTGAGGCAATGGGAGTTTTTACTTCAATGATGCAGCGATCAGTATTTCGGCGATGCGCTTACCGAGTGAACATGTGCAGCTGCGGACAGGTGGGCTCTTGGCGCTAAGGAGGCGTTTCGCAGCGGGATGAATCCGAGGTTGCTGAACGGAATCTTCCACGTCCGCCACCAAGGGGGCGGGAGAGGGTTTCGGTGCTGCGAAGGCCAATGACCGGCTGTCCTGCCTGACGGGAAGGATGCGACCTTCGCTGACTGTTCCCCAGACCGGGATGTCCTTGATCTTGGTCGGTTCGCAAGTCACCGGGTTGTCTCCGAGAATTGTGAAATTGGCAAGTTTTCCGGGTTCAATGCTGCCGACTTCGTTCTCCATTTGCAGCGAGTAGGCGGCTTCCAGGGTCACGGCTTTGAGAGCGCCCTCTCTGCTGACCCGCTGCTCCGGAGCCGCGACCCGGCCAGATTGGGTGATGCGGTTGACTCCACAATGCATCAGAAAAAGCGGCTGACCGGGCGCCATGGGCATGTCGGAGTGAAAGGAGTAAGAAATCCCCGCTTTCTCAACGTCACCCATTCGGGCCATGGGGTCGGCCCGTTCGGGGCCGAGGCCGGACTTGCTGTAATTGTCCGCAAGGGCTACCGGGTAGTATGAGTTCGCGCTGACGATGGCACCGAGGCGCCCGATGCGCTCCACCTGATCCGCAGTGGAAACGGCGAAGTGCACGATTACGGTGCGGTGATCGTGGCGCGGATAGCGCCTCATATTCTCTTCGAGGGTGTTGAGAACCATCTCAAGCCCGGCATCCCCATTCACGTGAATGTGAATCTGGTAGTTGGCGTCCCAATAGGTTCTGAAAGTGCTTCGAAAGAAATCGAGATCCATCATCCATTCGCCCTCGTGGCCGTCGGTGTAGGGTTCTTTCAATTGCATCAACTGGGAGTATATCGCGCCATCGGCGAACAGTTTCACCTGTTTCGGAACCATGGCCGTCATCCCCTCGCCCCACTCCATCAGCTTTTCGGTCTCTGCTATAATGGCATCGGGATAGGCTCCGGCGATGGATTTTCCGTCGGGAATGTAGTAGAAGCGGAACGGATTTTCTGATCCTGAAAGAACGGCGTTCTGAGCTTCTTGGAGCGGCCTTGAAAGTACCCCTCCGGGTTCGCAGCCCATTGTCACCCCGGCTGCGTGAAAGAAGTCGATCATGAAGTCGAGACCCTCTTTCAGCTTTTCAGGTGTGGCAATGACAGGGGCCAGCTGAGGGAGGATTCCGAACATTCCCTGTTCCCAGAAATGCCCTTCGGCAAGGTTCGACTGGGCGCGACCGCTCTCGCTCTGTTTCGAGAGAAAGGCCTCATCAATCCCGGCCAACGCCAGCGCTGGATCGTTGAGGATAAATTCGTGACAGGAGCGATGCCAAACCACAATGGGACGCTCCATACTGAGCTCATTGAGGTCGGCTCGGGTGAGTTTGCCGTGAAAGTAGTGATGGAAACCCCAGGTGATGAGTGGCTCCTTGGGATCTTCAATACTTGCTTCTGCCTCAGTGATTCTCTGGATATACTCTTCCCGGTTATTGGCCGCTGTGACGACTCCTGACGGTAGAGTCCAGTCTTCGATGGCGATGATTTGCGTCACCATCGTCAATGCCGTCAGAACAGGGTGATCATGTTGCCCAATCAGTCCCGGGATGATGACGTGGTCTTTGAAGGTGTCATCAACCCTGAAAGGCTGATCCCCGGCAGCTGCTTTAAGTTCCGCTACCGTTCCGGTTGCGAGAATTCGTTCGCCAACGACGGCAACGGCTTCTGCGGTTGGCTTTGCGGGATCCAGCGTCACAATTTCCTTTGCCGTGAAAATGACGGCTTCCGGGGCTGAATTGACGGCACCGGATAGGTCCTGCAGTGAGGATGTCTGAGCACCAGCGATTGTGCTGAAAGCAAAGAATATAACAGTGGAGAGGGCGATGTGGTTTAGCAGTTTCATTGCGTGTGGATTCTGGCAGCTGATTTCTTTTTTAGCACTGTTGTAGGGAATTTGTGTTTGATACGCGCGGGCCTGGTTTTCGGGGCATTTTTCCGGCTGAATGGGCCAGAGTATAAACCAATGGTGCGGCTAAGTGAAGCATGCTGATCAGCCAAGTCAGCCAAGTCAGCCAAGTCAGCCAAGTCAGCCAAGTCAGCC
>JABSSQ010000083.1 GCA_013213905.1 Verrucomicrobiales bacterium
GCAAAGCCATACTGCTGATTGATGCGGGTATCGTAAGGGGCGTGTGATAACGGCATGACGGCATCCCAGTCGGCGGGATCTCCGGTGGGAGAGTAGCTGTAGACGACGTCAGCATACATGGGGCCGTGAGTGATCTGGGTGACAGGATCGGTCCATGAGTGGGTTTGGTTTGCGATCCGACCAATGACGAGTTTGCCGTCGTTGGAGATCTGCGGCTCAAACATGTTGTTTGCTTGAAAGGGTGGGCTCCCGGCCATGGAGGTCACCGTGATATCTTCGATGAACGCGGTGTCGGTTTTTGGATTTGCGACTGTGACGACAATGTTCGTCTTCCAGATCGTCATGTATTTGGTTCCGGGATCTGATGCCTCCGTGTGGCGGGCACAGGCGATGACGACGAGATCGTAATAGTCTTTTCCGTCTCCCAGGCTGTAGGGATTCGGGCGTGCGCCGGGAACTTCTGAAGGGTCCCAGAGTCCGACATGAACGAGGCCTCCGTTGGCTCCTTCGAGGCTGTTGTTGGGAACATTGTAGCGGTTGGACAGGTCCAGAATGGTGACGCCGTCCGGGGAGTCGGCGAAGTGAGAGGCGAGACCTTCCGGCTTGAGCAGAAAGAAATTCCGCCCGCCGCCCAGGGTTTTCATGGAAACGGCAATTCGCCCATCGGCGCTTGTTTTAAAGGGCGGGAGGTGAGGTCGGTCGTAGCCGGATTCTTCGATACCGGTCACACTGCGAGTGATAGCAGGATGTTCCGGAGTCTGCGCGAGCACTGTCGATAGCGACGACAGCAAGAGTAGGCCGATACACAGTAAAGCAGCCTTAACTGCCCCATGCGAATAGACCGTTTGAGTCACAGGGAAGCGATTCATGGTGGGGTATTTTTTCTGGGTTGATCTGGATCAGTGTTGGTGGCGAGGAGGGAAATCGGGTTGTTGGATTGAGGTCAATTGGAGTCCGGCCCCTGCAGGATGAGATTGAGGTCAATTGGAGTCCGGCCCCTGCAGGATGAGGACTCCCATGCGGTTGGGGCGGGACCAGTCGTCTTTGAATTTTGGGGTCCAGCTGAGTTGGCTGCGCTCTTTGCCGTCAGCAGGATCGGAGTCATTTGAAGCCACGTTGAAGGCCAGTGTCATTCCGTCTTCCGGGGAAATACCAAGCGCCGCCCAGGGCAGTCGGACCACGGCGCGAATGCCGTCTGATGTCCGCAGGGTTCGGTGAGTCATCTCCGGCTTCGGCTGCGGGGCTCCGACTCCCGGAGTGATAGCCGCGACGCCGGGCTCGAAGAACAGGAAATAGTCATTGATGCCATCGAACTTTTCGCCGCGACTCCCGTCGGCATCGATGAAGATCTCGACGGAGTCCTTGGCCCAGACTTTGGCATTCTCCTCGCCACCAATTTCGCTGTCTTTCACTTCGATCAGCACATAGAGAGCGTCCTCGGTCCATAATGCTTTCCAGTTGGAGGAATGATCGGCGTCCGAAGTATGAACGGGCGAATCAGCTTCTCCGAAGAAAGTATTGGGATGGGACGGGTGGTCTGACCAAAGGGAGTCGATCGATTCGTTAATCGTCGGTGAACGGTTCGAAAAAGCCGCGGTGGCGACGCTGAATCCCCGGCCGCCAGCGTTTTGTCTCCAGCCACTCCCGGCTGGCAGTGAAAAAGGGGAGCGGAGACCTTTGGCGCTGACTTCAACGATCCCTTCCGAGACGAGGACGCGAGAAGCTTGCTCATCAACATCGACATCGAAGGCAGTACCAACCACTTCCACGGCTAGATGGGGCGTGACGACTTTGAGGGGCGCCTTCTGGGGAGAGACCTGGGCGTTGAGCTTACCGGAATCCAGTTGGACCTCTTTTCCTCCTGAGGGAGTTTCGCGGAGCTGAACTTGTGAGTCAGGAGCAAAGGCAAGTTCGGTGGATTCTCCTGAAAATGCCATCTTCAGCGGCTTTGAAGAAACTTTCACCGGGTTGCCCTCTTGGATCTTCGCGACCAGGTCGCGAGTCTCAGGATCTGACTCGACCGCGATAGGGGTTCCGACTGGCGGCGGTTGGTTGGCAATCCTCCAAACTCCCACACTTGCCAGCGCGACAAAGAGGAAAGCACCGATCCCTGAAAGCAGCACGGTTCGGCGTCGGCTGATGATCTTCTGCCCTGAATCGCGAGTGGCTTGTTCCCGAATCGCGCACTCGATTAAGGCCAACTCCGCCAGGCGGCGGGCGATCGCCGGGTTTGAGCTGATCATTTCCGAAAAACCGGGCGTCGCCGGCTGGCCTCCCAGGTAGCGCCAGAGCTTCTCGTCCTGGTCCCTCGCGTTCATGATTGGACCCTCCGGGTGGCGAGTGAGGTCGTGACACAGTCAGCCAGTCGCGACTTGGCGCGGTTGATGGTGACGGATACGACGTTGGCGTGGATGTTCAGCTTGAGAGCAATCGCATTGATCTTATTGCTCTCCCAGTAGCGGAGATTGAGAATTTTGAGCCAGCGATGCGGGAGCTTCTGCATGCATCCCCGTAGCGCAAGGGTGCGGGACTCATCGGGATCCTGGCCGATCGTTTCGAAGGCGGCTTGAAGGCTTTCGAGAGCTTCTTCGCTGAGAGAGACCGGTTGATTCTGCATCTTGCGAACTGCGGTTAATGCTTGTCGCCGAACGACCTCGCGGGAAAACGACCAGAAGTCCCGAACTTCCCCGGCGGCCCAGCGTTCGGCAACGACGGAGAGACTTTCCTGAAGGATGTCTTCAGCGAGGTGATAGTCCTGGACGATCGTGAGGAGGAACGCTTTCAGACCACGGCGATGCTCAGACACAAGACTCTCGAAGTCTCTCGGGGCATCGGGATTCGAAGGCAACTCTCTCATGGCGTGTGCACGGCCTGGGCTGCCCCTAAGTATCGAAGAATGGAGAAATCTTAACGAAAAAAGTGAAAAAAAAGAAAATAGCGCGGATTTTCTACGGATAGTGGTCCGGGATTTGTGGTCGATGAGCGCATCGCAAGGCGATCACCACATTTGCGCGACAACAACGCCTACCTGGGGGACTTCTGGGCGTCCCATGGATAGATTGCCGTGTTTGTCCAGCATCATGGAAGCGACAACCTGGTCTGGAGAGATGAAGCACCCGCGAAGCGCTTTGATGCGCTAAAGCAGGCGCGAGCCTGCAATCGGCGAGGGATCGTTTTATGGGTGTGCTCTTTATGATTGATCAGTTGGAAGACTGGAGTGCGGATGCAGCGCATCCTTTATCAGGTCGGCTCGACTTGAGTCATATTGGGATGAGCGGTCACAGCTATGGGGCCGTCACGACCCAGGCAATGATGGGGCAGCAGTTTCCGTTAAATCGAAATTTTCGCGATGAGCGGATCGACGCGGTGGCTCTCTTCAGTCCTTCCATCAGTAAGATGGAAAGCCCGGAGGCAAGCTTCGGGAAAATCGACATGCCGGTGCTAGCAATGACGGGAACGAAGGACGGCAGTCCGATCGATCCCACTCAATCACCGGAGTCACGGCAGGAATTGTATCAAGCTATGCCGGTCGGGGACAAATATCACCTCGTCTTCGAAGGGGGTGAGCACCATGCCTTCGGTTCCTCGCCGGGACGAGGTAAGAACAGAATGGATCATCATCACCCTTCGATTCAGGAGCTGACGTTGAAATTTTGGGATGCCTATCTGAAGGGAGACGAAGAAGCTCTGGGGTGGCTTCAGTCCGAGCAGCCACGGGAAGACTGCAAGCTGGTCGAGAAGGATGTGTGGGAGTGGAAGTGAGCCGATACGGAAGCCGATACGGAAGCCGATACGGAAGCCGATACGGAAGCCGATACGGAAGCCGATACGGAAGCCGATACGGAAGCCGATACGGAAGGTTGGCATCTTCCTCTACTGATCTCCAGGCAAGGCTCTCACGAAGACCTGTAGCGGAACTTGCTGAAGTTCCGAGTCATCAGCTTAAGATATCCTTCACGATGTGACCATGCACATCGGTGAGGCGGTAGTGCCTTCCCTGGAAGAAGTAAGTGAGCTTCTCGTGGTCGATCCCGAGCTGGTGAAGGATCGTGGCATGGAGGTCGTGCACGTGCACCGGGTTCTCCGTGATGTTGTAGCAGAAGTCGTCGGTGCTGCCGTAGGTCATGCCGGGCTTGATGCCGCCGCCGGCCATCCAGAGGGAGAAGCAACGCGGGTGGTGATCGCGGCCATAAATGTCGCGGGTCAGCTTGCCCTGGCAGTAGGAAGTGCGTCCAAATTCTCCTCCCCAGACAACGAGGGTATCATCAAGCATGCCTCGTTGCTTGAGGTCTTTGATCAAGGCTGCTGATGGTTGATCGGTATCGCGGCACTGGCCGGGGAGCTGTTTGGGCAGGTTGATGTGCTGGTCCCAGCCCATGTGGTAGAGCTGGATGAAGCGAACGTCGCGCTCGGCGAGTCGGCGAGCGAGCAGGCAGTTGTTGGCGTAGGTGCCGCGGACGTGCACATCGGGGCCGTACATCTCGAGAACATGGTCGGGCTCGTCGGAGAAATCGGTCAGGTCGGGAACGGAGGTCTGCATCCGGTAGGCCATTTCGTAGGACTGGATGCGGGTATTGATCTCAGGATCGCCGAACTCTTCGAGCGTGTCCTGGTTCATCTTGGCGAGATCGTCGAGCATGCGACGGCGTGCTTTGGCATCGAATCCCCCGGGGTTGTTGAGGTAGAGAACGGGGTCGCCCACGCCCATCAATTTGACGCCGGCGTTCTCGGTCGGGAGAAAGCCGCTGCCCCAGAGACGGTCGTAGAGCGGCTGACAGCTGGGCCGTCCCGTGCCGCGGGAGGCCATGGCGATGAAGCTGGGGAGTTCGTCGTTGGCAGAGCCGAGGCCGTAGTTGAGCCATGATCCCATGCTGGGGCGTCCGGCCAACTGGTGTCCGGTCTGGAAGAAAGTGATGGCCGGGTCGTGGTTGATCGCCTCGGTGTAGATCGACTTGATCAGGCACATGTCATCGGTGATACCGGAAATGTGGGGCAGCAATTCACTGATCTCGATGCCGCTCTGGCCGTGCTTTTTGAACTCGTACTTGGTGCCGGCGAAAGGAAAGTTAGTCTGGCCAGCGGTCATGCCGGTGACACGCTGAGTCATCTCGAGGTGATCCCGCATGTCCTCGCCGAAGTGTTTCTGGAGGGCCGGCTTATAGTCGAAGAGATCCTGCTGCGAAGGGGCGCCGCTCTGGAAGAGGTAAATGATGCGCTTGGCCTTGCGGGGGTAGTGATACTCGTTGAGCACCCCGTTGAGGTCTTCGCCTTCGGCTTGAGCCTTGGGGGCGGCGGTGACGTCACGCCCTAACAGGGAGGCCAGGGCGGCGGTGCCGATGCCGGTCGCTGCGGTGCCGAAGAAATGGCGCCGGTTCTGAAGCAGATTGAAGTCGGTGAGGGGAGAACTCATTGCAGGGAGATGCTGGTATCGAGGTTGAGAATGAGGTGAGCCACCGCTGTCCAGGCAGCGTGCTCGGGACCGGGAATGGTGTCGTCGCGATCGGATTCGCCGACGGAGATGAAGTCGGAAGCCTGCTCCGGACGGGCGGTGAAGTGCTCCTGAAAGTAGGCCAGGTTGTTTCGCATGACCTCGAGCTGGACGTCGTTGGGGCTGAGGGCGGTGACGCGGCGGTAGAGCGCGGCGAGGCGTTCTTCATCATGGTCGGTTTCGAGGATGACTTCCTCGGCGACGTGACGGGCTGCCTCGACGAAGGTGACGTCGTTCATGAGAGCGAGGGCCTGGAGGGGGGTGTTGGTGCGACGAATGCTGACGTTGCACATCTCCCGTCCGCCCGCATCGAAGATGAGCTGGCGTGGGGGATTGACGGCCCGCTTCCAGTAAGTGTAGAGGCTCTTGCGGTAGAGTTGGTCGCCGGCGTCCGGGGTGTACTTGATGCCGGTGCGGCCGGAGACCGTGCTCCAGAGGCCTTCGGGCTGGTACGGTTTCGCCGGAGCGCCGCCGACTTTCGGATTGAGCAGGCCGCCAGACTGCAGCGCCAGGTCGCGGATCGCGAAGCCGTCGAGACGGTAGCGAGGGCCGCGGGCGAGCAGGCGATTTTCCGGGTCCGCTTCGAGCACTTCAGGTTCGACCACGGACTTTTGCTGGTAGGCCGCGCTGGTGACGATCCGCTTGTGCAGCGCTTTGACGTCCCAGCCGGATTCGATGAATTCAACGGCGAGCCAGTCGAGCAGTTCGGGGTGACTGGGCAGTTCGCTCTGCGCCCCGAAATCCTCGACGGTTTTGACGAGGCCGGTGCCGAAGTGGTCCTGCCAGATGCGGTTCACGATGACGCGAGCGGTGAGCGGATTGTCTTCCGACACGATCCAGCGAGCCAGCTCAAGGCGGTCCTTGGGCTGCTCCTCGGGAGTGCCGTTGAAGAAGGCGGCGGGCACGCCGCGCTCGGCTGGTTGGTTGAGATCAGCAGCGTCGTAGGCGCCACGGTCGAGCAGGTAGGCCGGCGTGGGATCGCCTTCGCGCTCCTGCATCACCATGACCGGAACGCTTTCGGCTCCCACCTCGGCGAGCGCCTTGTTCGCTTGGTTGAGACGACTGTTCGCTTTCTTGGTCAGAGAATCGGTTCCGCGATAGAAGTCCATGATGGTCCGGCGTTCACGGGCGCTGCGGACTTTTTCCTCTATGTCGAGGGCACGTTGCACGGGCTGAGGCAGGCTGGATCGATCAAACGTTTCGGGGAACTCATCGCTCGAAAGGTAGAGCTTGAAGCGCCCGATATTGTGGTCGTTGAATTTTGATTCGTGCGCGAGTTGGACCTGCAAAGATTCGTTTTCGGTCAGGGTGATGGGTTCCTCGAGAACAAAGTAAGCAGAAACCGTCGCTGGTCCTACGTTTCCTCCGAAGACAGCCCAGCCGGTGTTGGTCTTGTCATCGATCGTGTTGCTGACGGGATAGCCGGACTGTTCGTAGCTGGCCACGGCGTGAGCGATGGCGACGGGGCGACTCTTGCCGGATTTGTCGTTCACAAGATTCGCGGTGACCTGGGTGAGAACGAAGTTGCCGTTGTTGCTTCGCGCGAGCTGGCGGGGCTTACCAAACTCTTCGTGAGGAATCGCATCGATTCGGAAGGCGGAGACCGCCTTCTTGCTCGCTGGAGTGAAGGCGAGGTCGTAGACCGGTTTGGCCACATTCTGGCCGCTGAAGAGCCAGGAGCCATCCTCTTCCAGCGTGAGTTGGCCTTCGGCGTTGAGCACTTCGGCGCGGGAGAGGTCCTTCTGACGGGTCCACTTGGATTCTTCCGGAGAAGTTGCCTCGGTGTTGAGCATGGAAAGCCATTCCTGGTAGCGCTGGTTGAAGCCTTTGGTGGCTTCCTGCTGTTCCTTGAGGGCTGCCTCGTGTTCGGTGACGAGTTCTTGAGGGGGCGAAGCAAAGGGGGAGCGGAACTGGCTGACCGGATTCGCCTGGACGCCATTGCCAGTGCCACGTTCTCCGATGTTGTTGAAGTAAGCGAACAGGTTGAAGAACTCCATCTGGGAGAGCGGATCATACTTGTGATCGTGACAGCGAGCACAGCCCATCGTGAGGCCAAGCCAGACGGTGGAGGTGGTTTCGACGCGGTCGATCACGTTTTCGACGAAGAACTCTTCGGCGAGCGCGCCGCCCTCGGCGTTCTGGCGATGGTTGCGGTTGAAGGCGGTGGCGAGAATCTGCTGG
Source organism: Verrucomicrobiales bacterium (assembly GCA_013213905.1). Lineage (GTDB taxonomy): Bacteria > Verrucomicrobiota > Verrucomicrobiia > Verrucomicrobiales > DEV007 > Arctic95D-9. The sequence continues at coordinate 7,670 of JABSSQ010000083.1, forward strand.
TCGGTCGCGTCGGGCAACATGTCTCCGGCGAGCTGCTCGATGGTGAACTGATCGAACGGCATGTTTTCGTGATAGGCTTTGATGACCCAGTCCCGCCAGGGCCAGTTGGATCGCTCGGAGTCCTTTTGAAAGCCATCGGTGTCCGCGTAGCGGGCGCCGTCGAGCCAGCGGAGCGTTTGTCGTTCGGCATAGTCGAGCGAGGCGAGGGTTTCATCGACAAATGTTTCGTAGGCTGTCTCGGGATCGCCCTTAAGAGCTCTTGCGAGCGCTTCGGGTTGAGGAAGCAGTCCTGTCAGGGTGAGAGAAGCTCGGCGCAGGCGCGTTTCGAGATCGGCTTCGGGCTGAGGGGTGAGTTTCTCTTCTTCCAGTCGTGAAAAGATGAAGTGATCGATCGCATTGCTGGCCTGCTCTTGATTCGCTTTTTTCTTCAGCTCGGGAAGTTCGGTTTTCTCGGGCTTTTTGAAGGACCAATGCACATCGTAGTTGGCTCCCTGGAGGATCCAGGCATCGATGAGGTCTTTCTCATGGCGCGTCAGGACGCGGTTGGAATCGACGGGCGGCATCACGTCGATGTCATCATTGGGCATGCGGATGCGCCAGTGCACTTCGCTGGCTTTGAGATCGCCGGGCACGATGCCGACCACGCCGCTGTGTTCCTTCATCGCTTCCTCACGGGTGTCGATGCGGAAGTCAGACTTCTGGTTCTTGGCGTCGGGTCCGTGACAGTGGTTGCACTTGTCCGAAAGAATCGGGCGAATGTCGCGGTTGAAGTCCACTTCGCCGACGTCGGCGGCGGAAAGAGAACTGATGCCGAGGCCAAGGCTGAAGGCGGCGGCAAGCGCGAGTTTAGGGGCGGGCTGAAAACTCATGGGCAGGGGTCAAGGTTCGCTGGTCAGCAGGGAATACCAGTGACGCGTTAGCGGTCACAAAGTTCCGTAAGAAAATTAACGGTAGGGTGTTCCGGTTTCGTAAAGGGTCTGGATTTCGCTCGCCGAGTAGGCCCGGCGCGAGATGAGAAATTCGTCGACGCGTCCGTTGAAGC
>JABSSQ010000084.1 GCA_013213905.1 Verrucomicrobiales bacterium
GAGTTGAATCAGCTCACCGGGGATCGGCGGATCTGGCGCTTTGTGAACCGCGATGATCTGGTGACCCGTCTGCCCCTGCCGGATAAATACCTGAAAGACCGGCAGTTTTCCCATGGTGAGCCGGCCAAAAGGTTGACTGGACAGGGCGAGATCACCGGCTATTCGGATCCTTCAGATGAGAATGGACTGCCGTTTGCGGTGGCAAATTTGACGGAGGAACTGCAATCTCCACCCGATTGGTTCTGCGATCACAGGATTGGAGGCTATTGCGGGCGCCTGAAAACGGCGATTTTCCGCGCGGATGCATGATTGATCCTCGCGGGATTTCTGCGATAATTCTGAAATACAGCAATGATTCGAAATTTCCTCATTCAATCTACGATTCGTGCGGCTGTTGTGATTCTGGCGGTCACGATTTCGACGACTGGTGCTTGGGCTGAGAACGATGTTCCTGAGCAGCTGGACCTGACTAACTTTCCGGGAGAGATCGTGGACAAGGTGGTGGTGCCGATTCCCGCTGAGATTTTCGCAGTGCTGGACAAGCTCGGGGAACCCGAATGGTCCAACGGCATTTCCATTCCGGAGGAAGAACCCAAGACAACCGAGCGAGCCATCCTTGCGCTCACTTTCGGCTCGCTGATCGGAGAAGGTTTTATCGCCGTGCAGGCAAAGGACGAAGAGAAAATCAAGACAATCGGGCACCGGGTCCTGAACTTGTCGGAGTCGCTCGGGTTGGCCAATGCGGTCAGGTCTCATAGCCTCGGTATCATTGAGGCGGCCGATCGAAGGGACTGGGATCAGGTGCGCCGGGAACTCGACGACACCCAACAGACGGTCCGGGAAACCATGGAACGCCTCCGTGATGAAGAAGTGTCAGGGCTCGTCAGTCTCGGTGGCTGGCTGCGGGGCACCAACGTTGTTACCCATTTTATCAGCGAGGCCTACAGTGAGGATAAGGCTGAGCTGCTCAACCAGCCGGGTCTGATCGTCCACTTTCGCGAGATGCTGGCCTCCATGGAGGGCCCATCAAAGTCGTCATCAGAGATACGCGCGATTTCGACCGGTCTGGCCCGTCTCGAAGGCGTCATCTCCGGTGCAGAAACTTTTTCAGAGGAGGACATTAATGAACTCCACGATATCAGCCAGACCATGCTCGAAGAATTCTATTTCGTGCCCGTCACCGCTGAAAATTGATTTTTAGGCACATGATTCTGGAGAAACAACCTAACAAACTGCTTCGCTTCACGGCTTCCGGGCTTTTGGCTGCTCTTTGCCTGCTGATGGCAGGCAAGGTTTACGCCTTTGTGAACGAGGCGATTTCTATCGCTCTGGAAGCTGCTACTCCCTACGTGGAGCAGGGCTTCGAAGTTCGCGAAGATAACTGGTCAGGCGAGGTGGAGCCGGGTAAGCCGCTCCTCGTCCGGCACCAGCTCTTTCGCGGTAACGAATACTGGTTCTGGGCAGGAACAAGCTGGCCGGGGGCTTCTGTTAAGGTCGATGTCTTCGACAGTTCCGGTAACTCCGTGGGCCTGGAGTCATTTGCAAAAAATTCATACGCCGGCGTTCGCGCTCTTCCCCAGAAGACGGCAACCTATTTCATTAGAGTAATCGCAGAATACGATCCGGAGAAAGCAGCCGCCGAGGCTCGCGCTGCCGGATTTCTTCCTGCGGCTGACGGTGTCGGAGAGTTCCGCGGCACCGTTGACTGGGGCCTGGTCTATGGCTACCGCTAGGTTTCATCATGTGCCCCGGCACGGATCGCTGACCGGTGAGGCTTTCTTTCAGGAAAGCAGTGAATGTGTTAGTGCCAGGGTTTTCCCTGCATAGTATGGCTGAAAAAACACTAGAGTTTGAGAGTCCTCATTTCCTTCACAGCCTTTTTGCCGACGACGTTGGCATGCTCAAGGAAATGGGTGATCAACTCGGGATCACGGTTACGACGCGTGATGCCTGGGTGAAGTTCGAAGGAAGCGAGGACAGCGTTCGCGCTTGCCAGGCGGTTTTTGCGGACCTGGAGGAAGCTCGTCGTCGTGGCGGGGCAATCACTCCTCATTCTTTCCGCTATGCGATGAAAGCGGCGGCTGCCGTCAATGAACCGGATGGTTCGCACGACATCTTTCCTGAAGAATCGAATACCAGGATGGAAACAGCAAAAGTTTCTGAACTGTTCGATACCCGCTTGCTTGGTGGGGGAGGGAAACCGGCTGTAACACCGAGAACGAAGAACCAGCGGGACTACATCGAGGCCCTGAATTCGCACGATGTGGTGTTCGGCATTGGTCCAGCGGGCACAGGAAAGACTTACCTGGCGATGGCTTATGCGCTCAATCTGCTCAAGAGTCGCCAGATCGATCGTATCATGCTGACGCGTCCGGCGGTGGAAGCGGGTGAGGCTCTTGGGTTCCTGCCGGGCGCTCTCGAGGAAAAGGTGCTTCCGTACCTGCGGCCGCTCTACGACGCGATGAATGACATGCTTGATAGTTCCGAGGCGCTTCGTTTTGCCGAAAAGAATCTGATCGAGATTGCTCCACTTGCCTACATGAGAGGGCGAACCTTGAACCGCGCCTGTGTGATTCTGGATGAGGCGCAAAATGCAAGTCGCGAACAGATGCTGATGTTTCTGACCCGGATGGGCGAAGACTCCAAATGTATCGTCACCGGTGACCCATCGCAGATCGATTTGCGCCCCAAGAAGAAATCGGGGCTGCTGGAAGCGATGTCACTTCTACACGGAATTGAGGGGGTCTCCTTCGTTCGTTTTGAGCGCGAGGACGTGGTTCGTCATCCGGTTGTGGCACGCATTATCGAGGCCTACGAACAGGGGCGGGAGGAGAACGAAGCGCAGGAAAGCTAGGTGTCGGACTAGTGGAGTGCTACAACGGAAGATTTGACGTTGAGGCATTCACGAATCGATTCCTCGATCGCGGTGAGGCGGTCCGGATCCGTAATCTTTTTTTCGCTCGCTGAATCCACCAGAAAGAAGCGGTCGATGGCGGCTCCGGCCTGGGTGCTGATTCTTGCGTTGAGAACTTCGGCATCAAGGTTGCCGAGAATGGTGAAGATCTCGTAGAGCAACCCAATGCGGTCCTCGGCCTGGATCTCGAGCACGGTGGATTCCGGTTCGAGATCGTTGGAAAGAATGACCCGCTGAGGGATATCGAAGTTGGGTGGTTCCGCCTGAGTGACAGACGGGGTGGCCTGCTTTTCGATCAGCGATTCGAAGTCCACGACACACTCGTCCACGCTGAATTCATCGTGCATCATCTTCTCGATCCGTTCGATTTCGCGGGGAGAAGTCACCGGATTAAGGGTCGCAGTGCAGATGCGGAAAATGTTCAAAACCAGATCGTCGGAACGGGTGAAAAGGTCGGCAGAGAGAATGTTCAGGTTACGGGCGGCCAGTGCTCCGGCGACCTTGGAAAGCAGGAGGTGGCGGTTCCAACCGGCCACCTCGAGGAGGCTGTATCCTTCGTCGGGACGGGCTTCCCACCCTAACTTTGGCACCATGGCGTCGTGAGTGGTGCGGTGAACCGATTTGAAGAAACGGTGAAACAGTTTCACATGGCGGGTAATACTGGTCGAGCCGCGGTGGCGAAAATACCGTTCCGGCATGGCTCTGAAGTGCGCTTCCACTTCTTCACGGTAGCTATCGGGCGCTTTGTTAATGACCTTCTGCTTGGTCTCTTCTTTGGGGCGATTGAACTGGTCCTGAAAGGATTTGCGATCTTCGAAGAAGGCAGCGGTGGACTGATGGAGCTGTCGCATCAAGGAGGCCTTCCAATCGTTCCAGGCCTCTTCGTTGGTGCCGTTTGAGTCAACGTAAGTGAAGAGGTGTAGGGCCTCCATGGCGTTGGTGTTCTTCACGGCCCCGGCAAAATCAGCGATCGTGTTAGGGTCGCTGATATCCTTGGTCGTGGCGGTCCGCCAGAAGGTCAGGTGATGATCCACCAGGAACATGATGAGGCGCAGGCGGTCACCGGTGTAGCGGAGGCGTTTGCAGACGTTGGCGGCGAGAATGGCGCTGGCGTCTTCGTGATGACGCACTTCCTCAGCCCGGCCTGTGTCATGCATCAGCAGTGCGATGTACATGGCGACAGGATCTTCCATGTCCTGGAAGGTTTTGCGGAAGAATTGCTTCTTGGGATCCTCTGAATGGATGAGTCCGTCCAGCACATCGATGCAGCGCAGGGTGTGCTCGTCGGCAGAATAGCGGTGGAAAAACTCGTGCTGAACCAGGTCAGTCAGCTTTCCGAATTCCGGCAGGTAGCGACCGAGGAAACCGTTTCGGTGCATGCGTCGGAGAATATGAGCCACCTGGCCCCGATTCTGGAGGATCTCTTCGAAGGTTTCCCGATTCGATTTGTTGCGTCGGAAGTTGCCGTCGATGAGATGCCAGTTCTGTTTGAAGAGGCGCCTGATTTCAGGGCTGGTGCGCAGATGGCGGCGCTGAGTATGCAGGAAAAAGCGCATGAGGCGCTTAGGGTCTTCGGTAAAGATATTGTCGTTCTCAGGATAGATCAGTCCGCCCTTTTCGTAGAATCCGTCGAAAGATTCGCCCCCGGTAATCTGGCGGGCGAGGAAGTTGAAGACCGGAATCCGGCTGGTGTCGTCGCTGACCACTTCGAGGCGGAAAGTCTGCATCAGCGATGTGCTGTGATGGAACAGGTTTCGCGTATGACGGTAGTAGTCGCGCATGAATCCTTCGCTGCGGCGAATGATATTCTTGCCGGGATATTCGAGATTCGTGGCGACAATTCCCTGGAGGCGCAAGGTGAGGATGTCTCCGGAACGTCCTTTCTGCGAATAGTGAAGCTCGTTGCGGACGCGCATGAGGAATTCGTAGGCTTCCTCGATTTCTTCGAACGCGATTTCAGTGAGTCGGCCCTCTTCGACGAGTGCCTTGAGGTCGCGTGATTTTCTGAGCACCCAGATGACCCAGACCAGGTTGTGATAATCGCGGAGGCCTCCGCAGCCTTCCTTCACATTGGGCTCCTGGAGGTGGATGGTGCGGCCGTTCTTGGCATGCCGGGAACGAATGTCGCGGCTGCGTTCGTTGAGATACGACTTTTCGTGGCCGCGAATGCAGTGCTCAAAGAAGGCGTCCTCGAAGTCGTCGAACAGGGTCCCGTCACCGGTAATGAATCGAGCATCAAGCAACGTGGTCTTGGTCTGGTGATCCTTATTGGCAAACTTGCAGGCCTCCTTGATGGATCGAACCGGGTAGCTCACGTCGAGTCCCAGATCGAAGAGCATGAGGGACACCTGGTTGACAGTTTCCTGAACGCTTTCGTGGAGATTGCGGCTCGAACCGGGGACAAGAAACTGAAGGTCAATGTCGCTCCCGGGGTTGAGATGGCCCCGGCCGTAGCCGCCGCTGGCGACGAGGGTAAGCGGGTGCTGTTTCCCGGTTTTCTCGACAGCTCCGGTTTGCTTGAGGCAGTGATGGAAGACATCGTTGATGAGGACGTCCATCAGCGCAGAGCGACGGACGCACACATCGATACCGCCCATGCCGCTGCGATGAGCATCCTTGATGTCGTTTCTGACAAGCTTGAGAAACTCGCGATACAGTTTCAGGCGTGAAGCATTCTTTCCGGCCCCTGCCAGGATCGTCTTGAGGCGCTCTTCAGCCTTGGCGCGGGCTTCTTCTGTCGACTTAGAGGGTGACATGTCGGCTCGAATTAAACCAGAACGGAGATGTTTGCGAAAACTATTTGCTTTGGAAGCGTCGGCTGGGCTTAGCTTGGTTTCGTCATGTCCGCGCAAGAAACTCTACCATTTCCTTCAAACCCGGGGCACTCCCGCCGCCGTCTATTGGGCGCGGTCTCGATGGTGATCCTTGGCCTTTATACCGGCGGCACGGTTTGCGGAGCGGATGTCATCCGGATTGCAATGGGGTCCTGTGCCGACGAGAAGAAGAAGCACCCGATCTGGGAAGCGGTGGTGGCGACGCAGCCGGATGCATTCGTGTTTCTCGGGGACAATGTCTACGCCGATACCGAGGACATGGAGGAAATGAGAAGGTCCTACGAGATGCTGGGAGAGAAACCCGGTTATCAGGCCTTGCTGAAGACTTGTCCCGTTTATGCAATCTGGGATGATCACGATTACGGGGTGAACGACGGAGGAGCGGAGTATCCCATGCGCGAGGGTGCCGAGGCGGAATTTCACCGGTTCTTTCAGACGCCTGGAGATGCTGACTCGCGCAGCCGACCGGGAATCTACGATGTCGACTACATCAAGTCGGCTGGTGGCAAGGTGCTGCAATTGATCCGCCTGGATACACGCTATTTTCGGGGGCCGCTGGTCAAACTACCCGAGCGCACGAAACTCGGTCCCTATGATCGAAACAGGGATGAGTCAGCTACGATTCTCGGGGCGGCTCAGTGGGCCTGGCTGGAAGAGGTTCTGGACGAGCCTGCGGATGCGAGGGTCATTGCCACCAGCATTCAGTTTCTGCCCCAGGAGCACCGCTGGGAACTTTGGGAGAACTTTCCCCATGAGCGGCAACGGATGCTGAATTTGCTGAAACGGAAGGCGACAGGCCCGGTGTTTTTCATCAGTGGCGACCGGCATATGGGCGAGATCATGAAGCTGAAGGTCGACGATCCGGCCAGCCCGGGCTTTCCTGTCTATGAAATCACCTCGAGCGGTTTGACGAATGCTGGAGGCGGAACAGCGGGGGAGCCAAACCGTCATCGGGTCAGTCCGACGAATTTTCAGAGCCGGAATTTTGGTCTCATGACCATCGACTTGGACTCTAGGAATGTCCTCCTCGAGCTTCGGGATGTCGAAGGCCAGGTCGTTGATTCCTACCAGGTTGACCTGGATGCCGCTGAGTAGTCGACTCAGCGGGCCATGGGTGTGACGGACCGGGCTTTCGGACCGGGAACTTCCGGAGCAGGGATGCGACCGTTGTAGTTTGAGTTCGCACTGAACGGCTGAGTCAGACCTGCGGGGGCATATGACTGGGTAGTTGCCGGGGCTGGTGCGCGGTCTCCGGAGCGGTCCTGATTGTTTGTTACTGCCGGGGGAGGGGCAGGGTCACGTTCCCGCTGATCAATAGGCGCCTCGTGTTTCTTCAGGTTGGGATGATAGGCAACCGCATCCTGGTAGTGGAGCCACATGGCATTCTTAGCGGCGAAGAGTCCAAGAACTGCGGTGGCAATACCAAGGCCGTAGCCAATACGATTGCGGTTAATACCAATCATGATGGTGACCGTGGCGGCAAGAACCAGCAGGCGAAATTTCCATGAGGATGCGATCCACGCCTGCGTGTTCGAGTTGAATCCCTTCATGCGTGCCGGTGAACTGATCTTGTAGACCTGCTCCATTCGCGGCTGGGCAGAAAGTCGCGCGTCCTTGTAGGGGACGTGGGTGAGAGCGGAAACTCCGACCACGATCAGGGCGGCAATCTGGAGTTTCGGGGCTTTCATGAAGTAGCCGAATATCAGCATGGCAACACCGATCAGGATTCCATAGAAGATCATAGGCTCCAGGAGCAGGAACCGGTATTCGGGATCGCTGTAGGCGGTCAGGAGTTGCTCGATTTGCAGAATGAACTCGCTCATGACGGAATTAAAGTAGGTCGGGTTGTTCGCCGGCGGGGCGGTCAGGGGGCGTGGCCCCGAGTTTCTGGTAGGCTAGCGGCATGGCTGTCCGACCTCTCGGGGTGCGTTTGAGGAATCCTTTGAGGATCAGGAAAGGTTCGTAGACTTCGTTGATGGTCGCTTCATCTTCCCCGACCGCGACAGCGATGGAGTTGAGGCCGACTGGACCGCCGTTGTATTTGTAGATCACGGCGTTGAGGATTCGGATGTCCATCTCATCCAAGCCGTCTTCGTCGATGTCGAGCATGGCGAGCGCGTCGTGGGCGACCTTTTGGGTGATGACGTTGTCGGCGCGAACCTGGGCGTAGTCGCGAACCCAGCGGAGCAGACCGTTTGCGATCCGAGGGGTTCCACGGCTGCGGGCGCCAATTTCGAGGGCGCCTTCGTCTTCGATCGGCACAGAGAGCAGGGAGGCGGAGCGTTTCAGGATCGTCACCAGCTCTTCGGGGGAGTAGTAGTCGAGCCGATTGGTGATGCCAAAACGGGAGAGCAGGGGGCGCGTCAGCATGCCTGCCTTGGTCGTGGCGCCGACCAGCGTGAATTTGGGGAGGTTCAGGGCAATCGACCGCGCATTGGGGCCCTGATCGATCATGATATCGAGTTTGTAGTCCTCCATCGCGGGGTAGAGATACTCCTCAATCGCGGGGTGGAGTCGGTGGATTTCATCGATAAAAAGGAAATCCCCATGCTGGATCGTGGTGAGAATTCCTGCGAGATCGCCTGCTTTTTCGATCTGTGGGCCACTTGTGATGTGGATTTCGCTGCCGAAAGCGCGGCAGAGAATGTGCGCCAAGGTCGTTTTACCCAGCCCCGGTGGGCCGCAGAGGAGGACGTGGTCAAGGGCGTCGCCACGCTGCTTGGCCGCTTCAATCATCAGCATGAGGCGCTCTTTGACCTTGTTTTGGCCGCAGAATTCCTCGAAGTCCGGAGGTCGGAGGCTGTTTTCGAATTCGCCAGTCGGTGTGGCGTCCGGTTCAGGTTGTAGCGGGGCTGACACGGTTAAGTGGGTTCAAAGGGCAGGATGGCCGCAAAATGGCTCAAAAGTTTTGTATTTACAGGTACTAAAGATAACCTAAAAATTATAAAAGTCGATATGTTTTGGTTGAAGAAATATGCTTTTGATATAAACGATTGCGAAGGGCCAAATTTGGCGGTTTAGTTGGCATGGTTTTAGCCTCAGTAATCTGCCCAGACGGGCAAATTCCGGCTTGACCTGACGCTTGAATCCCGTATCTAAACTGGTTTCTTTCGGAACCGTTTTTGAACCGCCCAGATTCTTCCCGTTTCCGGAACACACAAACAGCTAATGAATTTTTTCAGACGTAGTCTAACGAGTCGCTTTGGTCAGTCTGCCGCGATGCTGGCCGCCGGCTTGCTCCTTACGATTGGTGCTTCGCAACACGCTGAAGCTCAGGAGGGAAAAACGGTGAAGTCTGTCGATGTCCAGTATGTCGGATACCAGACAGTCGCCAAGGACAGAATCCTTTCCAGTACCTCAACTCGTGTTGGAGACAAGCTCTCTCTCGCTGTTGTCGATGAGGATGTTCAGAACCTCTACAAAAGTGGCGACGTTGAGAACGTAAAGGTGCTCGCTGAGAACGTCAGCGGAGGCGTTGCTCTCATCTACGTTGTTCAGACTCGCGCCGTCTACGGCGGAGCGCAGTTCGCCGGTAACACAGTGGTGGACACGAACAAGCTGAAGCGTCAGGTCGATCTCCGGGTGAACAGCCCGATTGACGAAGAGGCTCTCAAGACTGCCCGCGAAGACATGCAGGAGATTTACCGGAAGAAGGGTTTCTCTGAAGCAACGGTTTCCTACCGCATCGGTGCACCGACGGCTGAGGGTTACTCCGTTGTCGTTTTTGAGATCGATGAGGGAACTCAGGGCGTCATCGGGAATATCGAGTTCGTCGGAAACACTGCTTTCCCCTCCGCTCGTCTTAAGGAGCAGATGACTCAGAAGGAGAAGGGGCCGCTTTCTTTCATTGGTGATAAGGGTGCCGCCGACGCTGAAACCCTGGCTCAGGATGTCCGCGCTATCGAAGATTTCTACCGCGACAATGGATACCTCAACGCCAAGGTTGTGAATGTTTCCCGGGTTCGCTCTGATGCCAAGTATGTCGACGTTATCCTCACCATCGATGAGGGTGGAACTTACGTCGTCGACAGCCTCGCTATTAACGGTATCTCCGTCCTCTCGATGCAGGACGATGTCATGCCTTACCTTCGCACCAAGGCGGGTGACAAATTTGCCGGTAATTCTCTCAAGTCGGATATTAAACTGATCACCGATCAGTATGGCAGCCGTGGTTATGCCGATGCTCAAGTCATTCCCCGTCTGGAAGACGCCGGCAACGGTGCTGTCCGCGTAGTGATTGATGTGACCGAGGGACGCGCCTACCGCATCGGCCAGATTCACATCGAAGGTAATGACAAGACGAAGGATCACGTGATTCGCCGTGAGCTGCCGCTTGAGCCCGGTCAGCCTTTCGACACCACCAAGACGGAGGTTACCCAGCGCCGTCTTGAGAACATGAACTACTTCGCAAACGTGGAGTTGATGCCCCTTCCCACCAGCTACCTGGATGAGAAAGACCTCCTCATCCGCGTGGTTGAGAAGCCTACCGGATCCGTCAACTTCGGCGCGGGTTTCAGCTCGATCGACAGCCTGACCGGTTTTTTCGAGATCACCCAGAGCAACTTCGACCTCTTTGACTGGCCCAGCTTCTCGGGCGGCGGACAGCGTTTTCGCTTCAGTGCCCGTGCGGGTGGCGAGCGTCAGGACTACAGCATCTCCATCACTGAGCCGTGGGCATTCGGTCACCGTATCGCTCTCACGACCGAGGGTTACTACCGCGACCTTCTCTTCGTCAGTGATCAGTACGACCAGCGTAATGTCGGTGGTGCGATCAACCTTCGTAAGTCTCTCGGAGAGTTCACCTATGGAACGGTTGAATATCGTGGCGAGAATGTGAAGATTACAACGGAGCCGAATGCTTCTCCTCTGTTCATGGCGGAGGCCGGAAGCTTCTTCAAGAGCTCAATTAATGTCAGCGTGGTTCGCGACACTCGCGACAACATCTTTCTGCCGCGCACTGGTTCAAAGATCTCTGCTGGATTTGAGTTTGCCGGACTTGGCGGTGACGTTGATGACAACATCTTTACGGTGCAGGGCTCGAAATACTTCAACCTGCCCTATGATGCGATTGTGAGCTTCGTAGGTCGCTACCAGTACTCCTCGGATGGAGATCACATCTTCACTCGTCACTTTCTCGGTGGTGCCAACAATCTCCGAGGTTTCGATTATCGCGACGTCGGTCCGCGTGATCCGGTGAGCCTTGAAGTGCTGGGAGGCAATCAGGCTTGGTACGGAACTGCTGAGGTTACCGTTCCGATCGTTGAGAAAATTCGCGGTGCCCTCTTCTACGACATTGGTGAAGTCAGCGACGGTCCGGTGGGCAGCGTTGGTGGTGGGGTGAATTCTGACTGGGGTATCGGTGTTCGTATGTTCGTGCTCGGTAACGCTCCGGTTCGTCTCGACTACGCTTTCCCTCTGCAGGCTGATCAATTCAACGACGAAGGTGGGCGCTTCCAGTTCACGATGGGTGCTCAGTTCTGATCTGAAGGATTTTTTCCTAAGAAACCCCCTCCTAGACCCGTCTGTTCGAAGGGCTGTTGCGACGTTTCTCGCTGCCGCTTTGTTTTAAATTGCTACGAATCTCTACAAAACATCCAACATGAAGTACAACCTGCCATCCTTCCTTTGTGCTCTAACCATCGCTGCCAGCGCCTTTGGTCTCAATGCTAACGCTGAGGAGCTCAAGATCGCCGTCGTTGATATGCAGGAGGCGCTTAACAAGTTTTACAAAACTGACATCGAGGTTGAGAAGATCAACGCGATGGCTGACGAGAAGCGCAAAAGCCTCGATGAGTTCCAGGCCGCTTACCAGCAGATGACCACCAAAATGACCGAGCTCGACAAGACTGCTCGTGATACTCTGCTCGACGAAAGCGTGCGGAAGGATGCTTTGGAACAGCTTCAGGCACTTGCTCAAGAGCGTGCCGTGAAGGGGCAGGAAATTTCAGATGCCCAGCGTAAGGCCTCAGCTGAAGTGATGCAGGCGCGCACCGAAATGGAAGGCACGCTTGTTGGTGAGATCAAGGAGACCGTCAATTCTGTCGTTGAAGCTCATGGGCTCGACCTCGTCTTCGATAAGTCGTTCCTTCCCAAAGCAAACAAGGCGATCGTTTACACTTCCGCTAACGTGAAAGACCTGACGGAAGAGGTGATTTCCCAACTCAACGCAGGTGCTCCGGCAACGTCAACGACCACGACGTCGACACCCTGATACTTTATTTCACGTGAGATCGTGAATTCGAGAGCGGCGGTTTTTCCGCCGCTTTTTTGTGTCCACCTCAATCGAAGAGATCATGAAAACGACTGTTGCTGAAATCACAACGCTGGTAGGCGGAGAACTGCTGCGCGGAAATCCTGAAGCAGAGCTGACTAGCTTTGCCGCGCTCGATCAGGCTGATGGCAGTTGCGTCAGCTTCTTTGGCAACGCCAAGTACCTGGAACAGTTGCAGGGAACCAAGGCCGGCCTCGTGTTGGTGCCGGTGGCTGAGGCTCCTGCCCCGGAGACTGCGGCTGTTGTTCTGGTGGAGAACCCGGTGGTTGCCTTTGATGCGATCGTCCGTCAATACGGAGTGAAGCCGCCGGAGTTTGTTGCCGGGGTGCATGAATCAGCTTGGGTGGCGCCTGATGCTGATGTAAACGCTGGTGAAGTCAGTGTGCTGGCCAATGCGACCGTTTCTGCGGGAGCTTCGGTTGGAAAGGGAAGTCGAATTGGGTCCGGTGCCGTGATTGGCGAAGGCGCCGTGATTGGCGAGGACTGCGAGATCGGCCCCAATGTGACGGTTCGCGAGGGTTGTATCATCGGGGATCGTGTCATTCTGCACCCGGGAGTTGTGGTCGGAGCTGACGGATTTGGATTTGAATTCATTGAGGGGCGGCATCAGAAGATCGAGCAGCTTGGAATCGTCCGTGTGGATAATGATGTCGAGATCGGCGCTTCTACCACGGTTGATCGTGCCCGCTTTGGCGAGACTGTTATAGGTGAAGGCACCAAGATCGACAACCAGGTCCAGATCGGGCACAACGTCATCATTGGAAAGCACTGCATCATCGTGGCGCAGACGGGAATCTCCGGTAGCACTCGAATCGGAAACTACGTGACTCTCGCTGCGCAGTGTGGCGTGGCAGGGCATCTGGAGATCGCGGATCAAGTCACCTGTGGCGGTCGCTCCGGGGTGATTCAATCCATCACGGAACCGGGCGGCACTTACTTTGGCTACCCGGCCCGACCCTTGAAGGAGGATCGGCGTGAAAGCATGCGTATTAAGCAACTCGGTGGTTTGCTCAAGCGGGTAAAAGCGCTCGAGAAGAAGGCGGGCGAGTAACTCGTCGTTAGAGATCGATCTTCTGTCCCGGCTTGGGAACGATGATGCGCGAGTGCGGCAGTCGCTCACTCAGTTCGCGGTGGAACCATGATTTTGCGGCAGGGTCTCCGTGAACAAGTATGACATTGTCAGGATCACAGGACACTGCGTAATCGGCCAGCTGCTCGCGTGGGGAATGTCCACTGAAGTCAAACTTGTGGACCTCGCACTGGATCGGAGTCTCGTGCTCGCGGTCGGAGTCCATCCTCACACGCCCGCCTTGACCCGCTTCGAGGATCTTTCCGCCGGGAGTGGATTCATCCGCGTAGCCTACGAAGAGAATCGCATGTTCCGGCGACTTCAGGATGTGACGGGCAAACCGGTTCGAGACGGTGTGTTCTGACATCATGCCGCTGGAAAGGGCGTAGATGCGACGCGGGTGGAAGTCGGGTTCGCGATGGCCGCGAGGGAGGACCTCAAGATCTGAAAAATCTTCGAGCATGCGAAATCCGCGATGGAGGCGACGGGTGGATTCACGGAACAGGTCGGCGATCTGGGTCATGCGGGTGCTGAGGCCCCCGATATGGACGGGGACGACGGGGATGACTTCTTCTTCACGCAGCTCATGCAGCATCATGAGGAGTTCCTGCGTTTTCCCGAAGGCGAAGACGGGAATGAGAACGGAGCCATTGCGCTCCAGCACAGTGGCAATGGTTTCACCGAGGCGACGTTTCTCGGCTTCGCGAGAGTAGTCGGGCGGGCGGACGTGGTCACCGCGAGTCGTCTCGACGATGAGTGTGTTGATCTTTTCCTGTGGGAATTGTGCTGCGGTGGTGACGGTCTGGTCTTCGAAGTGAGCGTCACCGGTGTAGAAAACAGTTTTCCCCTCCAGTTCCAAGCGGATCCCAACAGCTCCCTGAACATGCCCGGCGTGATAGAACTCACACTCGACGCGATCATCGTGGCCAACGGAAAAGGTCTCTCCCACACCTCGCGAAAACCAGAAGCGCTCGAGTTCGTCGACCTTCTTGTGAGAGTAGAGTGGATACTCGGAGATGCCGAGCTCCCTCTTTTGCGACTTCATTACGTTGACCGAATTGTGAAGCAGGGCTTCACCACTTTCCCGGGTCTCTTCGGTCATGGCTACCGCGGCGTGCGGCTGTTTCTCCATCAGGCAGGGGAGAGCGCCAATATGATCGAGGTGTGGATGGGTAACGAAGATCGCGTCTACCGTATCGTATTCGATCTTTTCGAACAATGGCAGGCTGTCACGGCCGACGTGTTTCGGGTGGGTGCCGGCATCGAGAACGATCCGGGTTTCTCCCATTTCAAGGAGACAGGAGTTGGAGCCAATGTCGGGGTAGCGTGCGAGATGTTGAAAACGCATAGAGGAAACCGCGGAAGTCATCTCAGGTTGAAGGTGATCAGTCGCCCTGGCCAGCCTTCTTTTTGGTGCGTGCTTCGAGAAAGAAAGACTTGAGCAGGTACTTGGACTCTTCCTCGAGGACCCCCGGAGTGATTTCGCTGTGATGATTCAGCGTCGGTTGCTGGAGCAGGTTAATAAAACCACCGGCGGCCCCGCCCTTGGAATCGCCGCAACCGAAGATGACCCGTCGTATCCGACAATGCACAATGGCTCCCGCGCACATGGGACAGGGCTCTTTGGTGACGTAGAGATCGCAATCCGTGAGGCGCCAGTCTCCCATGGCCTCCTGGGCCTGGGTAAGCGCCAGCATTTCGGCGTGGGCCGTGGCGTCCTTCAGGGTCTCCACCTGGTTGTGAGAGCGGGCAATGATCGACCCGTTCTGGACAATGATCGCTCCCACGGGGACTTCGCCGTCGAGGTAGGCTTTCTGAGCCTGCCGCATGGCCTGACCCATCAGGAAAGTATCGCTGGCCAGATCGATAATGCTGGATTCCTCCTCGGGAGAAGATTCCAGTTCGTCATCGCCGGGAGCGTTGTGAATTTCACTGACCATATTGAAGATGTCGGGACAAAAGTTTTGCGGTTTGGGGCAGGCGGCAAGATAATGCCCGACAATGAGCGACTGCAACACCCGAATCATTGCCCCGTCGGTTCTCGCTTCCGACTGGGCCCAGCTGAAAAGCGAAATCGAGCGCGCCGATGCGGCCGGTGCTGACTGGATCCATCTCGATGTGATGGACGGGATCTTTGTGGAGAACATCTCCTTCGGTCCTCAGTTTGTTGGAGCAGTGCGCCCGCACACCAACTTGACCCTCGATGTGCACCTCATGATCACCCATCCCGACAAGTACATCCCGCAGTTTGTAAAGGCGGGGGCGGACTGTATCACCGTTCATGTGGAGGCGGATCATGATGTTTCGGCCACCCTGAAAGTGATTCGTGATGCCGGCAAGAAATGCGGTTTGGCTTTTAATCCGGCAACCCCGTTTGATGCAGTGGTTCCTTATCTCGACCAAATTGACCTGCTCCTTGTCATGACGGTGGTGCCCGGCTTCGGTGGTCAGTCCTTCATGGAGGAGGAGACCATGCCCAAGGCGCAGGCCGCTCGTGCCTATCGTGAAGAGCACGGTCTTTCCTATCACATCGAAGTCGACGGCGGCATCGACCAGGGTACGGTGCATATTGCCGGAGAGAACGGTGCGAATGTTATGGTTGCCGGCACGTCGCTCTACGGAGCCGAAGACATGGCCGGAGCTATTACCGCGATGCGCGGCTGATTACTTGATTTCTATTGGATGCCTGACGAAGTCTACAGCGTTTCCGACATCACGGCCGATATCCGTGAGAGTCTTGAAGACCGTTTTAACGGTGTCTGGGTTGAGGGGGAAATCAGCAATCATCGGCTTCCCGCGTCGGGGCATCATTACTTCACCCTGAAAGACTCCGGGGCCCAGCTCTCCTGTGTTCTTTTTCGAGGCGCGGCAATGAAGAGCCGCATTCCCTTATCGGATGGGATGCAAGTGCAGGCTTACGGCAATATTTCGGTCTACGAAGCGAGAGGGCAATATCAGCTCATCGCCCAGGTGGTGCAGCCGCAGGGCTTCGGAGATCTCCAGGCGAAGTTCGAAGCCCTGAAGCGAAAGCTGGAAGCGGAAGGGCTGTTCGATCCGATACGCAAAAAGCGGATCCCGTTTTTCCCACAGCGGATCGGTATTGTGACTTCACCGACCGGGGCCGCGATTCGGGACATGATCAACGTGCTCAGTCGACGGGCTCCCTGGGTCGAGGTCATGATACAGCCGGTGCGTGTTCAGGGGGAAGGCGCGGCGGAGGAAATTGCGGCGGGGGTTCGTGCTTTTGAACAGGGCGCGGGGATTCCTCGTCCTGACCTGATCATCGTCGCACGAGGCGGCGGTAGTATTGAAGATCTCTGGTCGTTTAACGAAGAGGTCGTGGCCCGGGCGATTGCCGAGGCGACGGTTCCGGTGATGTCGGGAGTGGGGCACGAGATTGATTTCACGATGGCTGACTTTGTGGCGGATCGTCGGGAACCGACGCCAAGTGCGGCAGCGGAGAATGCGGTGCCTGACGGCGAGTCGCTGATGCGTCACCTCAACCTTCTGCAGGCTTCGTTGAGCGGTCGGGTTGAGGGGAGGATAGATAACCTCTCGCGGCAGGCGGTAGCCTTGCAGCGCGAGCTGCAGGCCCGCGAGCCCGGTCGTCGGATTCAGTCGTGGGCCCAATCGCTTGACTACCTGGCGGAGCGGTTGGAGAGCGCCGCAGATCTGCGACTTCAGGCGGAGGGATCCCGACTTGAGGCTCAGGGCCGATTGCTGGAGACGATTCAGCCGGAGAAGGAAATCGACCGCTGCACAGAGCGTCTCGCATTGAGCTTGAAGCAGCTCGATACCTTGCTCGATCGTCGTTTGGAGGAAGCTGGTAGCGAACTGGAACATTTCCACGAGCTGATGCGATCGTTGAGCCCTGATGCCGTCCTGAGCCGCGGATTCTCGATGACTCTCGATGAGGAAGGTAACCTGGTGACAGAAGCTGCCAGTGTGTCCAAAGGGGACCGCCTCAAAACCCGCTTTCCGGACGGTGACGTTTCCAGCGTTGCGGAGTGAGGTTTTAGAGTGTTTAGAATTCCCGTAAATGCGGGGGAGATTGTGAGGTTCTTCTGTTGTGGGCTCAGGCCCCATGGAGTAAAAGAAGACGCGCGTGATCCGAATTTTCGGAAAAAAGATGGAACCGATCACCGATATCCGGAGTTCTATCCGGACCTGCTGATTGGTCACGGGCACAAACAAACGAATGAGTGGCGAAACGAGTCAGAAACTCCGGGCCCTTTGCGGCCTGGCCGGGGGGGCATTGTTCCTCGCGATTGGTCTGTGTGGACCCACTGTTGTTGCCCAGGATGATGATCAGCTGCGACAGGCGCCATCGGCGTTGCAAAGCGGTTCAGCCCCAATCGGGAACCGGGTGAATCTCCAGTTCCCGCTCAATCCGGTAAACGACATTCTCAATATCTACGAGCGTCTCATTGAGAAGCCGCTGGTTAAGGACAGTTCTATTTTTGAAGGGCCTCAGGTCAGCCTGGTGACTCCGACCGATGTTTCCCGGGATGAAGCGGTGCAACTCATCGAAGCCGCTCTTTTGGTGAATGGTTATGTCATCATGAGTGAGGAAGCTGGAGCCAGCGTTAAGGTGCTCCTCGGAGGAAATCGTGGAGCCGGTGAGAGTCCCTCTTTCAGCGAAGGCGTGGTCATCTACACCGATCCGAATTTGCTGCCGGACGGAGAATCGCTGGTCGGCTTTTTCATGGAGCTTGAGTTTGTGGCGCCAGAAGACGCCGCAACGATTTTCGGGAACCACATCGTGTTGAATGAATTCGGTCGCATCACCCCGGTCATCAATCCTCGTGGACTTCTCATCACTGAAACAACACCCATCGTTCGCCAGCTGATTCGTCTGCGATCTATCATCGATCATCCGATTGAAGATGCGCCGCTGATCACGGAATTTGTCTCGCTGGATTACGCTGAAGCCAACATCGTCGCCCAGATCATTCAGGCTGCGATGGATGCGCGAATGGAAGAGAGGCAGCGCCAGAGCGAGCTGAGTGGTTCCATTTCCGGCCAATCGCGACAGCCTCAGCAAGGCAACCAGCAGGGAGGTAACAGCGGTCAGCGTCCTCAGCAGGGCCAGGCAGCGAACCGCGCCCAGGGCGGTGGTTTCAACGGAGTGGGAACTCCGGATCAGCCGGCCGCGCAACTGATTCCCGACGATCGCCTTAATCGAATCATGGTTGTGGCGGCTCCCACTGATGCGGCCTACATCCTTCAGCTGATCAACGAATTTGATAAGCCGCTCGATAACCACAACCCCGTCGAGCGCAAGCTTCGCTACGTGAAGGCGAACGACATCCTTCCGGTGATCGTGGATATCCTCCAGGACACCGGCACTGGTCAGACCCAGCTGCCCGGTGGCCGCCAGATCCAGTCGCGTCCCACCCCGGTGACGTCTTCCCAGTTAGCGACCCTGACAGGGGCCAATCAGACCCAGAACAACCAGAACCGAAACACTCAAACCGGTTCGGCAGAGGAGATCGGAGGACGAGCCGACCAGATCGCTTTCCCGATCGATGATGTCGCTCCGATCTCTGTCCTTGTCGGGAAAACCCGAATCATTGCCGATCGCCAGTCGAACTCCATCATCATCATTGGTACTCGAGAGGCGGAGCAGATCGTCCTCGACATGATTGAGCGCCTCGATCGCAAGCCGGTTCAGGTTTATCTCGCTACCGTGATCGGCGAAATGATTCTCGGCGATGAGTTTGAGCTGGGGGTTGATTACATTCAGCGGTTCCGCCCCTGGGATGGGGGCAATCTGAGCCGTGGCGGATTCACCGGTGGTTCTTTCAACAGCAGGACTGACGTTCCTCAAAACGGTAACATCGCGGATCTGTCTAATATGCTCACCACGACGCCGTTCGGCCCGACTGGTGGGCTAAGCCTTTACGGCCAGATTGGAGATTCTCTCGACGTGATCATCACGGCATTGGAATCCACCCAGCGTTTCACGGTGCTCTCCCGACCGGTGGTCTACACCCAGAACGGGAAGCGTGCTGAGATTACGAGCGGTCAGGAGGTTCCCTATGCTGACAGTGCGGTGACTGACACGACGAACCCGAACTCAGTTCGTTCGACAGTAGACTTCAAAGACGTTGTTTTGAAACTGGAGGTGTTGCCGACGATTAACGAGAACAACGAGGTCACGCTCGACATTGTTCAGATCAACGACCGGGTGGTTCAGACCACGGTGATTGATCAAAACGAGGTGCCGGTGATCGGTAAGCAGGAATTGAACACAACTGTGACGGTGGCCAATCGCTCGACCATCATTCTCGGTGGCCTGATTTCAGAGGAGGAAGACCGCGGTGAGAAAGGGATTCCCCTGTTAAAGGACATTCCGGTCCTCGGTCTCGCGGCAAAGTCGACCACGGTTGATACACGACGCTCGGAGTTGATGATTTTTATTCAACCGGTGGTGGTCAGCAACGATCAGGAGGCAGTAAACGCGAGTTATGACGAAGACGTCCGGTCTAATGTCGGTGAATCTGCAGCGAGTCAGTTTCCCGAGCCGGGCGTTCCGACCATTCAGCATCAGGATGAGGTAATCGAAGAGTACACCGAGCCCCGCAAGGATGACAATCCTTTCAAGAAGTTCGGTCAGAAGCTCTTCGGTAAAAAGAAAGCGCCCCGCGAACCTTTGCCTCACAATCCCTAGCTGATTGGATGATCCGGAGTGCTGGGACTTTACCCGACTGGTGGCAGAAACTCGTCATGCGAACAAAAAGCAGAGGGAGCGGTTTGCCATAAAGCTTTGAACGGCTCCGGCTTAAGCTGTTGACTCAGCCTGCTGAGCCAGTCAACCCTCCCCGTTTCTCAACATCCCGAGGAGATCAGCTCGCGATTGCCTCTTCCTTCGGAGCAGGAAGATGCTTCAGCGCTTTCTCGACAGCAGCCTCTACGGTGAGACCGTGCTTGGCGCGAAGGATGTCAGGCTTGCCGTGCTCGACGAATTCATCCGGCCAGCCGATACGCTCAACCGGGGTGTCGATGCCGGCATCGTTGAGATGCTCAATGATGGCAGCACCGAAGCCGTTATGGAGCACGTGATCTTCAAAGGTGAGAATCACAGGGCAGAGCTTGGCGAATTGATCAATGCAATCGGTATCGAGCGGCTTGATCCAGCGCGGATTCACGAGAGCCACGGAATAGCCGAGTTCCTCGAGTCGCTCCCGAGTCTGCTCGGCCATTTCGAACATGTTGCCGAGTCCGAAGAGCGCAATGTCGCTGCCCTCGCTCACGATTTCGGCTTTGCCGATTTCGAGAAGTTGAGGTTCAGCTTTCGGCGTGGCGCCGGTTCCCGCGCCTCGCGGGTAACGAATCGCTGACGGGCCATCGTTGTAGTTGGCCATGGTCCAGAGCATGTCGGCGAACTCGTCTTCGTCCTTGGCCTGCATGAAGATCCAGTTCGGGATGTGACGCATGTAGCCGATGTCAAAAAGGCCGTGGTGAGTCGGGCCGTCATCACCACTGAGTCCGGCACGGTCCATACAGAGGCGCACTGGCAGATTCTGAATGCCCATGTCGTGCACCGCCATGTCGTAGGCGCGCTGGAAGAAGGTGGAGTAAATGGTGAGGAACGGCTTGAGACCCTGAACGGCCTGGCCGCAGGCAAAGAGGGCGGCATGCTCTTCGGCAATACCGACATCGTAGTAGCGCTCCGGCACCATTTTCTGGAATTCGACCAGGCCGGTGCCGTTAGGCATCGCGGCAGTGACCGCGACAATTTCCTCGTCCTTTTGAGCATACTTGCCGAGAGACTGGCCGTAGAGCTGGGAATAGGTCCGAGTGCCCGCGTTCGGAGTTTCTCCAGTCTCGGTCTTGTAGGGTCCGAGGCCGTGGAACTTCATCGGGTTCGCCTTGGCCGGTTCGTAACCGCGGCCTTTCTCCGTGATGATGTGGAGAATGACAGGCTCTTCCTGGTCCTTGAGGAAGTCGAAGGTCTTTACGAGCAGGTCGAGATCATGACCGTCGATGGGGCCGTAGTAGTGCATTCCGAATTTCTCGAACAGCACATTGGGGAAAAGGAGATTCTTGGCACTGCGCTCAACGCGATGCGCCATGGAGCGAACTGACTTGCCGGCGACTTTTTCGACGAATTCGGCAGCCTTGTCGTGGATGTGCGAATAAGTCGAACTGGTCTGCAGCGCGTGGAAGTACTTGGCGATCGCTCCGACGTTGCGGTCGATGGACCACTCGTTGTCGTTGAGGACGAGAATGAATTTCTTCGTCGTTTCAGCAATGTTGTTGAGTGCCTCGAATGTCGGGCCGCAGGTGAAGGCCGCGTCACCGGCGACAGCAACCACGTGTTCGTCGGAACCGGTGAGGTCGCGAGCGGCCGCCATTCCGAGAGCGGCGGAAACAGCGGTGCCGGCGTGACCGGCGCCATAGCAGTCGTGATCGCTTTCGGTGCGGAGCATGAATCCATTGAGGCCTTCGTACTGGCGAATCGTGTGAATCTGATCCCAGCGCCCTGTCAGCATCTTGTGCACGTAGGCCTGGTGGCTCACGTCGAATACGAACTTATCCTTCGGGGTGTTGAAGATACGGTGCAGCGCGATAGAGAGCTCAACGACGCCAAGGTTCGGGCCGAGGTGGCCACCAGTCTTGGCAAGTGAGCTGATCAGGGTGCGACGGACGTTCTCAGCGAGCTTGGGAAGATCCTCGATAGGAAGCTTCTTCAGGTCATCGCCGTTATCGACTTTGGGGAGATCCTCTGTCGGGATCTCGGGAAATTCAGAATAGTTCTCCATTATCCTCGGATGCGTCGGATTCGTTTGGCTCATCGCTGGTATTCGCGGCAGGGCTGTCCTCGGCAAAGGGTTCTAATACGTGTTCCTCGTTACGCTTCTTTCTGATGATTTCGATGCGTCCACGGGCTTCGTCGAGTCGCTTTTCACAGACCCGATAGAGTTGAGTTCCCTGTTCGTAGCTCTTGATGAGGTCCTCGAGCGCCATCTGGTCAGATTCCATATCCCGGACCAGCTCTTCCAACTGGGAAAGTGCGTCTTCAAACGCCGGCTCGGTTTGGACGGCCGAATCTGGATCTTTGGCTTTTGGCATCTCGGTTCTACAGGGAGGGGCGGGATTTTCCCGTCACCTTATCTCTTCCCTTGGAAGCGCCTGAGTTCAAGCCGTTTTCGGGCCCAGAGGACCCTTCATTTTTGGCCAAAACTCGGGAAAATGGCCTTATTTCTTCTTCTTTTTGCCCAGGGACTTGATGTAGAGCAGCACGGAGTCGATTTCGTGGTCTTTCAGCACCCCCAGGTAGGAGGGCATACCGACCCCGGTTTTTTCGGTCTCATAGCCCACGGCAACGCGTCTGCCGGGGTCGAGAATGGACTCCCTGAGATAGGTTTCGTCGGCATTCTTGATGAATGAGGCATCCGTAAATTCGCGTCTCGAGCCCCAGAGACCGTTCCAGGCGGGGCCCACCGCAACCTGGGCTCCGCCTTCGCCACCGGCGGCGGGGGGAGCTGGAATATCGCTTTCACCGGTAGCGTGGCAGGCCACGCAGCCATAACGAACCGCGACTTCTTTGCCGAGTTCTGCGGTTGGTTCGATGACTTCGCCGGCGCTGGTGAGCGATGGGTCATAAGTGAGGTCGACCTCGTTGCTGGAGAACCCTTCCTTGGTCAGGTCGATTTCAGAAAGATCCCAAATCGTGAAGTAGGCACTTTCCACCGCAATACTGTCAGCTACCGGCAAACGGTAGGTGACCCGCAGGCTGTGGCTCGGCTTCATATCGACGAGGCCGAGGAAGAGGCGTTTGCCGTCTTCGGAGAGTTGAGCGCTGGCAACCGGGACGGGTTCCTGTCCCGGTTCGCCGTCGAGTTTGAAGTTCCCCGAGCCGTAATTGTGAGTTTGCTGGTAGTTCCAGCGATCGACCGAATAGCGGCCGATGTCCGAGGCAAGCTCGGGTGAAAGCGGCTGATCGAACTCGAGCAGGACGCCGCGTTTTGAGGCGTGCAGGCGGCTTGGAATCCATGAGGGCGCTTCACTGGGACGAACCCGGAAGAGGCCGCTGATGCGTTCCCCGGAGGTGCCCCAGATCTCAAAGCCGGTCACATAGAGCCGGCCGTCTTTGGGATGCAGGTTACCTTTGAGCACGCCGGATGGGAAACCGGACAGGATCGGTACGATGGCACCCTGCTTGCGGTTCTCTTCGAGATACACCTTGAAGAGTTCCGGACGGTTGTAGCCGATGTGTACGAGCGAGCCGTTCAGTGGGCCCATGTTAGCGTGGCCTTTCATCCAGACCTGGGAAGCTCCGGATTGATTGATGAAGTGGGGGATCCAAATTTCGGGTGGGGCAATCGGTTCCGGGTGAACGGCGTTTTCTTTGAACTTCGCCGGCTGGAATCCGTAATACTTGTTCTGTTCGATGCGGTAGACGGGTGTGGCCGGTTTCCAGTGGCCTTGCTGATCGCTGGAAGTGAGAATTCCAGTTTCCGGATCGAGGCCGATGTAGGGCTGTCGCAGTCCGGTGGCGATGACGTCGAAGGATCGTCCGTCGGGTGAAATCTTCACGATGGTGCCATTGAGCTTGCCGCGGGTGGTGCCGACCTGACCGCCCTTCGCGACGATGAAGCCGCCGTCAGGTGTTGCCACCATGTCCATGGCGAACTCCCGCGTTTCTGCGGTTTGAGGAACAATGTTAGAAAAGTTTTCGTAGAAGTCGGCCTCGCCATTGTTGTCGGTGTCGTGAAGGCGGGTGATACCGTTGCGGTCGGAGACGTAGATTTGCTCGTCTACGATACAGACTGTTTTGGGTTCGTGCAGTCCGCTGGCGAAGCGTGACCAGGTCACGGTGTCACTGCCTTCTTCAAGGCCCTCGGCCAACCAGACGTCACCATCAAAA
>JABSSQ010000085.1 GCA_013213905.1 Verrucomicrobiales bacterium
CGGAGTTGGAGAAACAGAGCTCACGCATCAGCTTATACCAGACATGGGGGCTGAAATCAGGGATGCGATATCCGTCTTCGAGCTCGATTCCGGCGAAATGGCAAAGCGTTTCGAGGAAATTCTTGGCCTCCCACCATTCAGGGCTCTCCACCTCAGCCTCGCACAACTGCTTGTACATCGCCTTCCATTGGGCCGGCAATGGTGAGTGATCGTGAGTCGCGTAGGTGGCAAAGGAACAGCCGGGATATTGCAGCCCTGACGTCACGTGACCGTCGGTGAACTCCCACTGAGGGACTTTCATCCCCGCAATTCCCAGCTTTTCGAGCGAAGGACGCACATAATCCGGCACCGTTCCGAGATCTTCAGCAATCACTTCGGCGATGCCGGCAGACTGTTTGATCATGGAGAGGTAAATCTCCCCTTCGGCCCGGTTGGCTGCCTTATCTTCCTCAGAATCATCGGGTCGTGGCTTGAAGCCGGGCAAATTGCCGTCGCAAAGCTCCTCGGCCTCGACCTCGGTCAGCGGCAGAAACTCTTCGTTTCGAACCGGATTCCAGGGAAACGCATAAATGCGATAGAAGCCCAGGGCATGATCGACCCGGAACATCCCGAAAATCTCGGTCGTCTTGCCGATCCGCTGGCGCCACCAGTCGTAATGGCGCTCCTTGAGCACATCCCAGCGATAGAGCGGAATTCCCCAGTTCTGCCCCCACTTCTGGACAAATTCGTCATCCTTGAAGAGCTTCTCGGGCGGTGCGCCTCCGTACCAATCGAGATCGAAGATCTCCATATTGGCCCAGACGTCGACGCTGTAGAGGCTCACCCCGATCGGAATGTCGCCCATCAGGGAAATGTCTTTGGAAGCAGCGTAATCAGCGATTTCCTTCCATTGATTTGATGCAACCCACTGAACATAAGCGTAATACCGTAGGTTTTTATCCACTTCATCAGAGCTGGATTTCGTCGCTTCTTCGGTCAAAATCTCGATCGCCTTCTCCTTCGAGCGGAATTCTTCGGGCCAGTTCTGCCAAACCTGGCTCCCTCCCTCCCGCTCCATCAGCAGTCGGAAGACACAATAATCGTTGAGCCATTCGGCCTCCTTTTTGCAGAAGGTTTCAAAATCGTCAGCCCGACTGTCCACCCGGCCATACACATTCTCGAGGAAGCCCTCGTAGGCTTTCTGAAGTAGCTCGCGCTTGAGCGTTCGGACCGACTCGTATTGCACATTGCCGGCGTTGAGAGCTTCGATGTCGTAATTCCCGAGGATTTCGGCAGCCGCTTCTTCCGGGAGGTCCTTGAGACCGTTCGGAGTGCAATCGAGCGTCATCGGCTCAATCGCGACAGAGCTGATGGCATTGTAGGGGCTGTTATCCGGGCCGGTTTCGTTGATGGGGAGCAATTGGACAAAGCCAAAACCCACTTCGGAAGCGAAATTGACGAATTCCTTCAAGCTGGCGACGTCGCCAATGCCAAGGTCATTTTCGCCACGAATGGAAAAGACCGGGACGAGAACCCCGGCAAGTCTGCGATTCATACTGTGTCGGGTTCCCACCATTCCCCGGAATTCGTCGCACCTTACCTATGCCGACGAAGAAAACCACCTCTAATTCGAGCAAATCTTGTGCCGATTTGCCAAGGGCGTTCAGTTGACGACTTTGTCGTAAACCGAATCTAGAATCGTCCTCGGCTGATCCAACTTATTGGCAGTCAAATACTCGCGGGTACGATAAATCAGCCGCTTGGGTACCTTGAGGTAAGTCTCAGGGAGCGACCAGTAACTGTTCTGCCCACCAAAGAGTTGCTTCTTCGCCTCCTCGAAGTGGCCATCCAGATCAGGAACCTCGACCTCGTCGTCCACTTTCTGAAAAACGCCATAGAGATTACCGGGATTCACATCCAGTGAGACCTTTTTCAGGCCGGCCTTGGCAGCCACGGCTTCGAGCGTCAACCAGTCGAAGCCGT
Organism: Verrucomicrobiales bacterium; assembly: GCA_013213905.1. Classification (GTDB taxonomy): domain Bacteria; phylum Verrucomicrobiota; class Verrucomicrobiia; order Verrucomicrobiales; family DEV007; genus Arctic95D-9. The sequence continues at coordinate 1,963 of JABSSQ010000085.1, forward strand.
AGAGATGGCCGTCATGCCACTTGTGATCAATCCGCATCCCCGGAAAAAGGATGTCCGGCACTTCGATCACGAAAAGACCGCCCGGCTTGAGGAATTCGCTCATGCTGCGGATGTCCTCGACGGGATCAGCGAGATGCTCGAGCACCTGGAACAGCGTGACGAGATCAAAAGACTCCTTCTCGAACTCGGCCTCCTGATACATACCCAGGAAAACCTCCACATCGTAGTTGTCACGGGCAAAGGAGCCGTAGCCTTGGTTCGGCTCGATTCCATAGGCATCGTTACCCAGGCGCTTCATCAGGTAAACCCATTCCCCGCCTCCGGCACCGATATCGAGACTGCGAATGCCCGTCTTGATCTGGCCCTTGGAGTGATCAAGGCGTGCCGCGGCCACGTTCCCGGCACGGTAAATGTGCTTTTTCTTGGGAACAAAGACGTCCTTGTAGGATTTGCGGTAGTCCTCCTTGTAGAACTTCGACAGATCCTCGATCGGAAGCGGGTCCACGTAGATGAGGCCGCTCTCCAAATTCATCACATTGCGAAGATCGTGACCTTCGCGCGCTTTGGTAGCGACGACTTCGGCTTCAGAAGACCCGGTGATAGTGCAGGGTCGCTCGGCCTGAATGCGTTGTGAGACAGTGGACATGGATCGGGGTATTTAGCACAACTCGGCGCTTTCTCCAGTGAAAGAGAGGGAAGGAAAGTTTACCGTTCGATAACGAATACCGAAGGACTATTCCCCGGAGGCGGCTTCTTTTCTTGATGCGAAGACACCCACGAAGCCGAAAAGCAGCGCGCAAAGGACCGCGGCAAACGACAGCCAGAAACTCGATCTCCCCCAATCGACGACTTGAGCTTTGAGCGACTCGGCCATCGCGCTCCCACCTTCCTCCACGATTGCAGGATCAACATGGATGACCCAATGATCAGCAAAGCGATTCATCAACCCGAGACCGAGAAATTGGGCTATCAGGGCGGAAATAGAACAGATACCTAGAAGAAACTGTGCTGTTCCCTCGCCAATTTTCCTTCGCCAGACAAAGAGGCTCACTCCACCGAGAACAAAAACAAGTGCGGCGCCGAACAACATCCTTCTCGACGCTATAGCCAGGACGCAAGCCTGACAAGAGTTCAAGCGAAGTATCTACATTCACAAATCATCAGCATCGGGCTTCCCTTCTTAGGGATAACGATTGAGCTCAAAAGCTCTAGATTTCCGCCATCAACAACCCCAAACAGAACCCCACGAGAGTGATCACACACATCAAGCCAAGCAAAAAATAGAATGGAATTTTTGACTCCGTCTTCGAGAACCGAACACCGCGATAGGTGAATTCCCCTTTTCGGAAGAGATGGGCTAAATAGAATGCGAAAGCCACACAAGTAATCGAGAAACCAATTCCAAATTCTCTGTCTGATCCCATCTTTAAATCCCCCATTCACCAATGAGTGAATCTATTTGGCTTATTGCTCTATTACCACCGGTGCTTCCGGCATCGCAGCCAGAAAGGCTTTCCCATATCGCTTGTTCAGAATGCGGGCATCGAGCAGAACGACTCGTCCCTCATCTTCGCAGCTCCGAATGAGGCGTCCCACGCCCTGACGAAGTTTCAGAATTGCCTCGGGCACGCTGTATTCCATGAAGGAATTTCCTCCCCGCTCCTCGATCTGTTC
>JABSSQ010000086.1 GCA_013213905.1 Verrucomicrobiales bacterium
AGTGGTCCGTCCGGCTTGAGCTTCAGGCTGATTACCTCGCCGGGATCTGGGCAAAATACAGCCGGCAATACATGGAGAGCGGTGACATGGAGGAAGCCCTCACCGCGGCCAACGCCATTGGCGACGACGCCATCCAGCTCAAAGCGCGCGGACGGGTCGTGCCCCATGCCTTCACCCACGGTACCTCTGAGCAACGAATGCGGTGGTTCAATAGCGGTTTCCAAAGCGGAATGCTCGAAGACGGCGACACCTTCAGCATGCCATATTCCGAGCTCTAGACGGGATCCAATGCTTCGGGAGAAAATTCCATCTTCGATGAAAAGCCCCCTGTGTGAAGAGACACGCCAGAACCTTCCTCAAAAACGCCACACTCTGCGGCAGTGATTCCGGTATCCGAGAACAGGTTCTGTGTCGACGCAACGTCTGCAGATTCCACCGCAAGAAAATAGCCATAACTTGGAAATGACGTCAGCCATTCCCCCCAACTGGTGTCTTCAGGTATCGGCACTTCGTCGAGATCGAGTTCCACGGCAACTTTCGATGTGTTCGCCAACATGGCCAGCGTGCCTGCCATACCCCCATTGCTGATATCTTTGCCCGCACAACTCCATCCCTGATCAGCTACTTTCGCAAGGAGGGACAACTCAGTCTGGAGACGCTCCGGCTTCGTCGATGTGCTCGCATTCCAGAATGGTTTGCCCTTGCGATACTCGCCCTTCATATCGATCAAAAGCATCAAGCGATCCCCGGGTTTCGCATCAAAACTGGTGATCAGCTTTTCCCCGGCCCTACCCAGAACAGCTGCCCCCAATGCACTGGAAAAGCCTTGGGGAATCGGAGTCGTATGGCCTCCCACAATCGGAACGCCATAGGCCACTGATGCGGCTTTCATTCCCTCCCAGATTTGCTCCTGCACACCATCGTCAGAACTCCAGATGATGTCAGTAATAGCGACAGGCCTCCCGCCCATCGCGGCGACGTCAGAAAGATTCACCATCACAGCACTGTATCCCGCAAACCAAGGATCATCCTCCACAAACGAAGGCAACATTCCTTCGGCGGCAAATAGGAGGTGTCCACCACCAACCGGATCTGGAATCGCGGCACAATCATCTCCCAACCGAATGCCTCCGGACACCTCTTCCGCCGGTCGATAGGCATAATCAATCCGAGCTTTCTCAGCAACCGCCGGGAAAGCCTCCAACTGAGCCACAAGGGACTGCAGCGCCACAGGGTTAAGCAACACGAGCAGCAGGCTGGTAATGATTCAAATCGGCTCTCATCTTCACATGCTTGAGACCATGGATTTCCATTTCTTCAAGCGGCTCCCAATGCAGCCGCTGAAAGAATCTCGCGTTCTGGTGCTGAACTGTGGCGAGGAACTCATGGCATCCAATCGCATTCGCCGTCGAAACTGCTTTATAAATCAATCCGGCCCCGAGGGCTCCCAGCCCATGATAACAGGGTTGCATATTCCTAACTGAAACACTGGGACTGAAACTACGGACTCGTCGAAAGGGTTGAGCTACCCCCAAACGCGATCCATACCAGACTCCCGACTCCCGCTCATCGATTCGCACCACACCAGCCACAGAATCTTCCATGCCGGCTATGATGGATTTACAAACAATAGGTATCATGTCGTTGTCGAAGAGATCGCAGTCATCGAGCTCAAAGACACCTTGTTCTTCGCAAAAAATTTGTCGCCTCAGCTCATAGAACCCCTCCAAATCTGCGTCCTCACTCGCAATCTTGAAAATGAAGTCTGACGGGCTGAAATTTTTGAATCGTTCGAGCATCATGATGTTTCCTCCTAGAGAGCATTTAGCGTTCCAAGCCTCACACAGCGGCTGCCATTTTCGGAATTTTTGCACCGATATGATCGGCCACAAAGTTGGCGTCTTCTTCGATACCTGAGAATCGAGCCGATCCCCAGGTATGCTGCCAGGGGAGGCCTAGAAAATAGAGGCCCGGAATCGATGTGATCCCGCGATCTGTTTCGGGAAATCCTCTCATATTCAAAACGGGCAACTTCACAAACCGAAAATCCGGTCGAAACCCGATCCCCCAGATGATGCAGGAGACCGCTTCGCTCTCGAAACTCAATTCAGTTGGTTCGCTTTCCGGCTCCCACACCGGAGAGTAATGAGATTGAACGGGAGCGCCGATACCAGCACTCTCTAGGTAATCGTCGATCCGCTGACAAATGCCGTTGTAGGAACGATCCGCCGCATCCAGTTTGCCTTTCACATCCTGACGAACTGAAAAACCTGCTTTGTCGATAGACTCCACATAGCCATACAGTTTCACTCCCTGGAGGGCAAACTGGCGCAGGTCGATATCTCTTCCCCCATCGCGCCCGGTGAGGTAGTGATTCGTACTGGAGATAGCTTTATGCTGATCCGGGTGGTCGGCGAAAGTAGTCTCGTAGTATCCCATCTCCTCGAGCCACGTCACCGCATCCTTGCCACGATACCTCCTCGGCGAACGGGGAGCATTTCCGAGGCACAGATGAACCTTTCTTCCCGCAAGATGCAGATCTTCCATGATCTGACATCCTGATTGTCCCGATCCCACCACTACGATTTCCCCTTCTTCAGGAACCTGTGCAGGATTTCGATAATCCACCGAATGAATCTGCTCGATATGACCGGGGATACTCTGTGCTCCTTCTGGAAGAATCGGAGTATGATAGGCACCGACCGCAACCACCACGTCATCACAATGCCACTCCCCCACATTGGTTGTGAGATGGAAATAGCCATCCCGCTTGGTGATCGAAGTGACGGTAACTCCTTCGCGAATCGGAGGATTGAATTGCGCCACATACTGCTCCAGGAAGTCCACAATCTCGTCTTTCACCATGAAGCCTTCCGGATCATTTCCTTCATAGTGATATCCCGGCAGTCGACATTGATGATTAGGAGTTACAAGACAGAAAGAGTCCCATCGTTCTGATCGCCATGAATGAGCCACCCGATGCTTTTCCAGGATTAGATGATCATCAATGCCGCGCTCCTTCAGGCAGTAACTCGCAGAGAGTCCTGCCTGTCCGCCTCCGATAATAATGACCGAGACATATTCTGAACCTGAAAATGGCATGACAGCTTCTGGTGAAAGTTTAGATATGAGAGATAGTTAGCGGTGTGTCAGGCGGCAAGTTCCCCGCCCATCGCTCAATATCAGCAAGCGAGGCCGACGCCCCCGTGCACGCGAAACCGAATTTCTGGCGAACCCGCTCTGAGGCTTCGTTGAGTGCTTCCCGAGCGAGCGTGAGAAATTCGCCCGCCGGGATTTCCTGCCCCTTTTCGAAGTATTGCTTCACCACCGAAGAAGGCGAATAACAGGCGTGAAAAGATCCATCTGGCAAAGTGACGGTAAAAGGTGTTTCCGGCATTGATTCGAACGTTTGAAATTACTGGGAAAGGCAGGCGTCATTCTGCGTCTTTTCGAAAGAGGAAAGCGCAGAGCAAGCACCGCACTTGGCGCAACCAGCTTTAACTGTATCCGAGGTCATGCCCGCCTTTGATAGCATCTCCCCTAAGGGGCCCAGAACATCCTGCATGAATGAGGCTGAAGGCGGCGCATGGTTGGCAAGCGGCGTACCTGTCACCGGAACAAAGGGGACCACAAATGGATAAACTCCCAGATCAATCAGCCTTCTTGAAGCGTCGAGGAGCCCCTCAACTGAGTCACCGAGCCCGGCGAGAAGATAGGTGCTGACCTGGCCGCGTCCGAACGTTCCAACGGCAGCTTCAAATGCCTTGAGGTAGTATTCCAAAGGAACTTCGGCTTTGCCAGGCATGATGCGACGGCGGACCTCCTCATCCCATGCCTCCAGATGCATGCCGAGAGAATCAACACCGGCAGCTCGAAGCTTGGGGAACCAGGCAAAATCATCCGGCGGTTCACACTGCGCTTGTATCGGCAGCCCTGTCGCTTCCTTAATCGCGCTCGCCGCAGCGGCTAGAACCGCAGCTCCCCGATCCGGGGTAGGCGGAGTACCGGTGGTCATTACGACGTTTCGAATCCCATCATACTGCTTGGCCGCTGATGCGACCTCAGCCAACTGCTGTGGTGTCTTCTCCCGGATGGTTCGCCCTGCTTTCAAGGATTCGCCAATGGCGCAGAACTGACACTTCGTTTTTGCATTACCATAGCGAACGCATGTCTGAAGCAATGTCGTCGCGAGAACATCACGAGAATGAAGTTGGGCAATCTTCCAATAGGGAACTCCATCCGCTGTTTCCATCCCGTAGAATTTGGGTTCAGGCGGAAATTCAATCTGTGCCACCATCTCACCGTCTTCATACAAATTGGCGAAACCCGATGCATCGGGCTCATCGACAACAAAGGAAGAGCGAGCAGCACCTTGTGTATGAACAGGCACCATGATTGTCGTACCGAGAACCGTCACCGCCTTGTGATCAGTAGGACCGGCACCGCCGGATCGCGATGGCGCCGTGGATGGGGCCGAAACAATTCTCAAGCCGGATGACTGCAGCTCAGACAGAAGCTGCTGTTTCCGACTTAACACCGCTGTGGGAAAGTCTGGATTCTTCATTTTCAATATCGAGTTCAACCGGCTCCTCAGATAGATCATTGGTGGCAATGGCAGGCCGAACTCCTTTATCCACCTTCAATTCAAACAGATCAGGTCGGCTGTAATGCCCTACCGAGTCGAGCATGCGCTTTCTTTTCGTGATCAAACCAAAATCAAGGTCTGCAATCGCCATCCCTTCACCTTCACGAACAGGTTCACAAAGGTGATTCCCTTCCGGCCCAATGATGGCGGAACAGCACCCACCTCTGAGCACCTTCTGCATTTTGGCGTCATCGGTAATCGATGAGATCTGTTCCTCAGTGAGCCACCCCGTCGCATTGATCACAAAACAGCCTGATTCGAGAGCGTGATGACGAATTGTGACTTCAATTTGATCCGCGAATACCTGCCCTACCATCGAACCGGGAAACTGGGCACAGTGAATCTGTTCCCGATCAGCCATCAGAGTGTAGCGCGCGAGAGGGTTGTAGTGTTCCCAGCAGGCCAGAGCCCCTACCCTGCCAACACCCGTGTCCACTGCTTTCAAGCCAGATCCATCTCCCTGCCCCCAGATCATCCGCTCATGGAAGGAAGGAGTGATCTTTCTACGCTTCAGAAGAATCGATCCATCGGCATCAATGATCAGCTGTGCGTTATACAATGTGCCGCCATCCCGCTCGTTTAGACCCACTACCAGAACCATGTGATTGGTCGCGGCAGCACGGCATAGCCGATCTATGTGAGGCCCCGGGACCTCGACGGCTTCCTCGTATAGGCGAATGTGCTCTTTGCCCGAAACGACCGGTGGTTCAACAAATGAGAAGTAGGGATAATAGGGAACAAAGGTCTCGGGAAAGACGGCAATCTCTACTCCACTGTCCGCCGCCTCCGAAATGGCGGCGATCATTCGATCAATCGTACCACTCGCCCCGGTAAGGTCCGGGGCGATCTGGACGGCTGCTGCGCGAACAGTTTTCATCAGTGTTTACACAGTCCAGGAATCCATAATCACGGCGTTCGCCTTCTTGTGCATCAGGATGCAGTCGAGAACGTCGAGCGGATTAATCGGGATGATGCCCGGGATAAAGGCTTTCTCAGTTTGCCCGTAGAGCGCTTGAGTGGAAAAACGGCAGGCGTAAACCTTGCCTCCCTCTTCCATAAACTTCTTGAGACGCTCGTTCACAAAAAGGTGCCCCGGAAAGGCTTCATCTCCCAAGGTAGGAAAGCCCCTCTGAAATCCCATCGTAACTCCCGGCCCATACAGCAGGATGGAAGTTTCATATCCTTTTCGCTGAAGGCGAGTAGCGGAAAGCGTGTTCACAATGGAAATCGACCCTTCGAACGCCACGGTGTGGAATGTCACGAGAGCTTTCTCGCCTGGTTCAGCTTTAAAGTCCTCAAATACTTTTTCTTCATAATCGACGAGGAAATCCCCGTCCTTGTTCATTTCTCTTTCAACGGTTGGCATGGCGTTCTAGTAGCTTGTTAGTTTATTTATTTCGGGGTCTTCCCGATCTTTTGACGCCTCCCTGAAACAGCACCGCCCGTGCCAGCCGAATGCCAGGCTGCCAATTCTTGCGCTCACAGTTGTGCAAGTCCTTGCACAGTTGGGCAGGATTCCTGCTTTAATTTCCCGTAGAATGGATCGGCGGGTTACCATGGCAGACCTCGCAAATCGACTCGGAGTTGCCGAGTCGACAGTTTCGCGCGCACTTCGTTCCGATCCTCGTATCAGCGCGAGAACACGTGAACGGGTCCTGAAGGCCGCCGATACCATGGGCTATCGACCAAACGCGCTGATCAGCGCGCTTATGTCCTCCCGCCGACGACCAGGCAATTACGGGGACATCGAAACCATCGCTCTGATTACCGATTACCAGGGAAACGGGGGTTGGCACTCCAAGGACGTCTGCCGACATGAATTCGAGGGAATACGCAGCCGGGCAGACGAACTGGGATATCGCGTCGAGGAGTTCCCACTCTCTGATTACCAGCACGACGGACGGAATCTTGCCAAGACGTTGCAGGCCCGTGGAATCCGCGGCGTTTTGTTCGGATTCTCCCGACACCATCCTGAAGACTTTCAATTCGATACCCGCGCATTCGCTGTCGCGGGCCTATCCACCTACTTTCGCGAATTTAAACTGGATCGAGCGAATTTTCACGGTCTCTACAATGTCCGGCTCGCCCTTCAGCAGATGCGCGAAACAGGTTTTCGGCGAATCGGACTAGTCATCCCTGAGTTCAATAATCGCATCTCAGGGTATCAATGGTCCGGGGGGGCTCTTGATTGGCAACGTCATCAACCGGCTCCCCATCGTTGTATGCCCCTCATCTTAAGTGGCCCGGATGAGGAAGCGCAGTTTGGTTCATGGCTCAGCGAGGAAAGTCCCGATGCTCTCGTGGTGTATAAATATCCCGTCCACACCTGGCTATCCCGTCTCGGTTTGAGAGTACCCAGAGATATGGCGCTCACTTTCCTTTATCGCAGTGACGCGGAAATGGAGCGGGCGGCAGGAATCGATGGCAATCTACCTCTCGTCGGAGCTGCAGCCCTTGATCTGGTGGTCGAGGCCCTTCACGCCAACCGAACAGGCATCCCGGATCACCCGAAAGATGTCCTCATCAAAGGGGTCTGGATAGGCAAACCCGTTAAGAATCAATCAGTTTAGATTCATCAATCGCAAAAGAACCTTCAACGAAATCTACGCTCCGTGGTCGAAAGAATTGATAACACATCGGATTCTCACGCATAAGCGCTAAAGAATCTGATCCTCTAAGGACTTAACTGCGCTCTATTTCAGCGGTATTCTTATCTGCTTCCCTGATGCTTGCCACCTTCCAAACGCCTTTGAGAAAAGCGCTCCACAGTTTTGCTTTTGTTTCAGCCGTATGGGTTACCAGCGCTATCGCCGAAACCAAAGACATCCGCGGGGAAGTTGAGACCTTTCTTTCCACTTACTGCTACGACTGCCACGACGACGTATCAGAGAAGGGCGACCTGAATCTGCTCGACCTCGAATTCGAGATCGAGGATCCCGGCAACTTTGAGACCTGGCGTGCTGTTCACGATGCAATCTCCTACGGTGACATGCCGCCGGAAAATAAGAAGCAGCCCAAATCTGATGAGAAGGGAGAGTTTCTTACCACGATTAAAAAGCCCCTCCTCGAAGCGGATCGGGAAGCACGCAAGGTTTTCGGGCGTGTCCAGACGCGCCGGCTCACCCGCCGGGAATACGAACACACCCTCCACGATCTGCTCGGAATCGATATCCCGCTGCAAGAATACCTTCCGGAGGATCCCACGCTCCATGGTTTTGAAACTGTCGCCGATGTTCAGCAGATCTCGCACTTCAATCTCGCTGCCTATCTCTCCGCTGCTGATGCCGCTCTCGAAGAAGCTTTCCGCCGCACCGAAAAAGAAAACAAGATCTACTCGCGCGAGCTCACCGCCAAGCAACTCGGCACTGAATACGACCGGGGTGCCGGCAACTACCGCGGACCGGACTTCAGAGACGAACAATCCATCACCTGGCCGATGGGGCCTCAGTTTTACGGCCGCATGTACAGCACGCGGGTGCCGGAGTCGGGTTGGTACCGGGTCACCTTGAAAGGCGTTAACGCAATCAATCCCCGCGACGGGGTAGTCTGGGGAACCCTGCGCTCCGGCTTCTGTTCGTCCAATGCTCCCATGATGTTCCCGGTTGGACTCGTCGAAGCGACACCCAGGAAACGGGACCTGGTCTTCGAGGCGTGGATTCAGGAAGGCCACAACCTTGAGCTGAAGCCTAACGACGTCACTTATAAACGAGCTACCAATGGCGCCACCGGCGGTCGCGTCTCCTATAAGGGTCGCGACCTCAAGAAAGAGGGATTCCAGGGAATCGCTGTCTCCGGCATCAAGATGGAGCGCATCTATCCGAATGCCGATCGTGACCGGATCATTCAGAATGTCTTCGCCGGTGTTGACTGGAAAGGCCGCAAGGAAGGCAAATCCAACCGTGAAGTCATTGCCCCGGCTGTGAAAAGGTTTGCCAATCGTGCTTTCCGACGTCCTGTCAGCCAGGAGCACGTCGACCCTTGGATTGATCTCGCGGTCGAGGAAATGAAAGAGCCGGGAGCAACGATCAACGACGGTCTGCATGCCGCCTACCGCGGCATCCTTTGTTCCCCGCGCTTCCTGACATTCGTCGAGAAGCCCGGCAAGCTCGACGACTACGCATTGGCTAACCGACTCAGCTACATGGTCTGGAATTCCATGCCGGACTGGCCGCTTCGTCACGCTGCTGATCAGGGCAAGCTGACTTCGGATCCGGAAGAGTTGCATCGTCAACTCGACCGCCTTCTCAATCACCCGAAGTCCGACCGGTTCATTGCCAGCCTGGCGGATCAGTGGCTCACCCTCAACCTGATCGATTTCACCACTCCGGATCGACGACGTTTCCGAACCTTCGATTTGATCGTGCAGGATTCCATGGTTCAGGAGACCCAAACTTTCCTCAAGGAGCTCATCCTTAAAGATCAGTCGATCAAGAAGCTGATCATGGCAGACCACACCTACGTGAACGAACGTCTGGCCCGGTTCTACGGCCTCAAGGACATCGATCTGACACCCGGCGAAGGCCTTCAGCGCGTCAAACTGCCCAACCCATACTCAGGCGGACTGGTCAGCCAAGGATCTATCATGAAGGTCACGGCCGACGGCACCGTCACCTCCCCGATCCTTCGCGGCATCTGGATGGGAGAGCGGATTCTTGGTCTGCACATCCCCCCTCCGCCTCCGGGCGTCCCCGCTGTCGAACCGGACATCCGCGGCGCGGTCAGCATCCGTGATCAACTGGCCAAGCACAGCAACAATGAGAGCTGTGCCGCCTGCCATCGAAAGATTGATCCCGCAGGTTTCGCTTTTGAAAACTACGACCCTGTCGGCTTGTGGCGGACCGGATATGCGGCCGGCAACAAAGGTGCCAAGGTTGATCCGTCAGGCGTCACTCCCGACGGGAAAGCCTTCAAAGGCATCCAGGGCTGGAAAACCATTTACGCGGGCCGGCCCGAAATGCTGGCCAAGGCATTCGGAGAAAATCTCCTCACCTACGCCACTGGCGCCCCGCCCCGTTTCAGCGATAAATGGGATATCCAACAGATCGCCAATCGCACCAAGGACGACAATTACGGCATGCGAAGCATTGTCCATGCGGTCGTCGCTACCGAAGCTTTCCAGAGTAAATAATACCAACCGGACCAGAACATGAAGAATGTGAACATCACCCTTGGAAAAAGCCTTTCCCGCCGCGCCGCCCTGCGCAATGCCGGCATCGCTATGGGCCTTCCCATGCTTGATGCGATGATGCCCGCTTTCGCCAATACCGGCTCTCAGCCTAAGGCGAAGCGATTCGTTGGTGTCAGTCTCTCACTCGGCCTCCACAGTCCCCTGCTTGTTCCGGAAACTTCCGGCACCAAGTATAAGCCCTCTCCCTATCTTAAACCTCTCCAGGATTTGCGAAACGATTTTACGGTGGTGTCAGGCTCATCCCACCCCGGTGTTGGTGGCGGGCACACTGCCGAAGGAAGTATCTTTTCCGCCTGCCCGAACAAGAACGGTGGCAGCGCTAAGAACACCATTTCCCTCGACCAGCTCTTCGCCAAGCACCTTGGTCACGAGACCCGCTTCCCTTCCATGGTCCTCAATACCGGCAGCAGCTCCAGCCCGTCCTACACCGAGAACGGTGCCATGATTCCGGCGATGGATGATCCGATCCGGATCTTCAACAAGCTCTTCAAAGACGACAGCGCCAAGGAGCAGGACCAGCAGGCGGAACTGATCCGCAGCGGTCGTAGCATCATGGATATCGTCGGTGATGACGCCAAGGCACTCCAACGCGAACTTGGGTATGGCGACAAGCAGAAGCTGGACGACTGGTTCAGCAGTGTTCGCGAACTCGAGCAGCGCCTCGAAGCCAACGAAGCCTGGGTTCGTGAACCCAAGCCAAAGGTTAATGCTAAGGCCCCGACCGATGTGGACCGCGACAACACCATTTCGATCGAGAACGCGATGCTCGAAATCGTTCGCCTCGCTTTCCAGACGGATTCCACCCGTTTCATGACGCTGCACGTTCCCGGCAATGCCAAGGTCAACGGCATCGAGGGCGTGGACGAAGGCTACCACAGCCTCAGTCACCACGGTCGCGACGAAGAGAAGATTGATCAGCTCTCCATTGTGGAGCAGGCCGTCATCAACGAGTGGGCCGATTTCCTCCGCCGCCTCAAGGAAGCTCCCGGAGAAAATGGATCCCTGCTCGATGAGACCATGGTCCTCCTGACTTCCAACCTGGGTAATGCCTCGAGCCACGATAACCGCAACATGCCGGTCCTTTTCGGCGGCGGCGGTTTCAAGCACGGACGTCACCTTGCCTTCGACCAGAAGAACAACTACCCGCTGCCGAATCTCTACCTTAGCGCCCTCCACCAAGCCGGCCTCGAGCACGAGCATTTCGCGACCAGCACCGGGTTGATGGAAGGACTGGTGTAAAAGGTAGGGCGCGACCTCCGTGTACAGACCGGGTACATCCTTTACAGGTGTACGGAGACATCGTTTACACCTCGTGAGAGGAGTAAACGATGCCGTGGGAACCTGTAGAAGTGATGTCGTTGAAACGTGAATTTGTGGAGTTTGCCAGTGCTGAGGGAGCCAATCTTAGTGAGTTGTGTCGGCGGTTCGGAATCAGCCGGCCGACTGGCTACAAATGGGTGAAG
>JABSSQ010000087.1 GCA_013213905.1 Verrucomicrobiales bacterium
AGCCTTCTTTTTCGGGGCTGCTTTCTTTTTGGTGGGGGCTTTCTTCGCTGGTGCCTTCTTTTTAACCGTCTTCTTGGCAGGGGCTTTCTTTTTCACAGTTTTCTTAGCCGGAGCTTTCTTTTTGGGGGCTGCTTTTTTGGCGGGTGCCTTTTTCTTCACGGCCTTTTTGGCAGCTTTTTTAGCTGGCGCCTTCTTCTTGGGGGCCGCTTTCTTGGCGGGAGCCTTTTTCTTCACTGCCTTCTTAGCTGGGGCCTTTTTCTTGGGCGCAGCTTTCTTCTTGGCGGCTTTTTTGGCGGGAGCCTTCTTTGCGGGAACCTTTTTCTTAGGTGCTTTCTTTGCCATGACCGTGGCTGGTATAAGGTGGGAGTTTTTCCGGAATGGGGGATCGATCCAGCCGGATGCCGGATCGCTTGGAAGGCGCAATCTGTAAGGCACAAGCCCTTTCCTCGCAAGGAGAAATGCCTATTTTAGTGATAATCACTCGAATGGCCAAAGCATCGGAATGAGGTAGCTGGCCATGGCCCAGAGCGCAATCGCGAGAGGGAGACCAATGCGGCTGAAGTCCGCGAATTTGTAGCCCCCGGCGCCATAGACGTAGGTGTTGGTCTGGTAACCGATTGGAGTCACAAAGCTTGCGGACGAGGCGAACATCACCGCCACCACAAAGGGGCGGGCGTCGACGCCGAGTTCAGCCGCAATCCCAATAGCAATGGGGGTCAGGAGCGCAGCGACGGCGTTGTTGCTGATGAGTTCGGTGAGAATGGCGGACAGGAGGTAGAGGGCGGCAAGCACGGCGTAGGGGCCGAGGTCGCTGAAGGTGGAGGCCGCCCATTCTGCCATGATTCGAGCTAATCCGGTCCGCTCGAGGCCCATACCGAGTCCGAGCATGCCGAAAATCATGAAAATGACCTTCCACTCCACGGCCTCGTAGGCTTCATCGGGGTCAATGCATCGGGTAATCAGGGTCAAAAGAGCGGCAAAAAGCGCGAAAATCGGGATGTAAGCGGGCAGGACGGCACCTCCGATCATAAAGGTGAGCAAGGCTCCGATGGCGATGGGGGCCTTGGTGTAGCGAACCGGACGTTCCTTCGGCTTACTCAGGTTGACGAAGTCCTTCTCATTGAAGAGTTCGGACATGCGGTCCATGGGGCCCTCCACGAGGAGCGTGTCGCCGAAGGCAAGTTTGACGTCCTCGAACCGGTCACGCAGGTTCACTCCGCGCCGGTGAACCGCAAGAATGACCACGCCGAAACGCTGGCGGAAGTTCAATTCCTTGAGGCTGTGACCGGCGAGGCGGGACTCGGGGCCGACAATGCCTTCCATCAGGACGGCGGATTCCGTGCGAACGTGGTCGAGGCCGAGCTCTCCTTCGGGGAGAAGATCCAGTCCGGTGGTTTCGGCGAGTTCCGCGACGCCGGAGGCCCGAGTCTTCATCGTGATCTGGTCACCGGATTCCAGCGCCAGCTCGTTGAGCGGGACGGGGAGGGGGCGACCCTCGCGCACCACTTCGATGACCCGCAGGTTTCGGCGCCTGGCCAGCGGCGTTTCCGGGAAGAGTTTTCCGATGAGCGGGGAATCCTTGTTCACGTAGACCTGGGTCAGGAATTCGTGGGAGGCTTCACCGTCGAACAGGGTGGACAGGGTAATACGGTCCGGGATGAGTCGCCAGCCGCCAAGGATGATGTAGAGGATGGTGGCGACGACAAAGAGAATCCCGAGTTTGCCGACCTCGAACATCCCGAACGGAGTCATTCCGGCGTCTGCGGCAATACCGGAAGCGATCAGGTTGGTCGAAGTTCCAATGATGGTGCAGGTGCCGCCGACAATAGCCGCGTAGGAAAGGGGGATGAGAAAGCGGGATGCCTTGAGGTCGTATTTGCGGCAGTGGGCCAGCACAATGGGCAGGAAAACGACGACCACAGGCGTGTTGTTAACGAAGGCGGAAAGGAAGGCCACCAGCAATAAGAGGACCAGCATGACCCGGACCGGGCTGCTCCCGGCCAGCCTCTCGAACTGTCCGGCGAGAAGTTCAATGAGCCCCGTGCGTTCCAGCACCGCGCTCATGACAAACATCGAGGCGACCGTGATCGGCGCGGAGCTTCCAAAAACGTCGAGCGCCTCAGGGGGAGACAGAACTCCGATCAGCACCAGGAGGACAAAAGCCCCCATCGCGGCAAGGTCAGGAGAGATCCATTCTTTGACTAGCACGATGAAAACCGCGATGACGATCGCGACCGTGACGATTTGCTGCCAAAGGTGAATATCCATTCAAGTTATGCGTTGAAAGACGGGACCTGAAAGTCCAGCTTCGCTGCTTCTGATAACTCCGAAAAGAAAATCTGCAATCTTCCGGATCATTCTATGGAAACTCTTTTTATCGCCCTCGGCTCCCTGGTTCTCTATTTGATCGCCTACAATACCTACGGGAAGTGGTTGGGTCGCAAGATCTTCAAGTTGGATCCGGAGGCCCCGGTGCCGAGTGTCGCTCTGAACGATGACCGGGATTATGTGCCGACGAAGAAATCGATCATTTTTGGCCACCATTTCACCTCGATTGCGGGCACTGGTCCAATCGTAGGTCCCGCGCTGGCGGTGATCTGGGGATGGGTTCCGGCACTGTTGTGGGTGTTATTTGGCTCAATTTTCATCGGCGCGGTTCATGACTTCGGCTCCCTTGTCGTGAGCATGAGGAACCGGGGGCAGACGGTCGGAGACATCGCCGGGCGGGTCCTTGCACCACGCGCACGGGTTTTATTCCTTTCGATTCTTTTCCTGGCCCTGACTATCGTCCTGGCCATTTTCGGGTTGGTGATTGCGGCGGTCTTCAAGCAGTATCCGGCTTCGATTTTCCCCTGCCTGTTCCAGATTCCACTGGCCGTGTTGATCGGGGTTTACCTGCACCGCAAAGGGATCAACCTCCTGATCCCGTCTCTCATCGCGCTCGCACTGATGTATCTGACGGTCTACTTCGGCGATGTCGGATTCCTCGGCTCGATCAATGCTTATCTCGCAGCCTGGCCGACCATGCACTGGGTCGCTTTTCTCCTGATCTACAGCTACATCGCGTCGGTTTTGCCGGTCTGGACGTTGCTGCAGCCGCGCGACTTCATCAACAGCCTGCAGTTGCTCAGTGTGCTCGCGCTGGTGGTGATTGGTCTCGTGGTTGCCGGAATCGTAGGCGGATCTCCTGCCGGAGACGGGGCTGAAGCGGTTCGCCAGCCTTTGGAAATCGTGGCCCCGGCGTTTCGACCGACACCAGAGGGAGCGCCCTGGATCTTTCCTTTTCTCTTTGTCACCATCGCCTGCGGGGCTATTTCCGGCTTTCACTGCCTCGTCTCCAGCGGAACATCCTCCAAGCAGATCGAGCGCGAAACCGATGCCCGCTTCGTGGGTTATGGCTCCATGCTGACTGAGGGCTTTCTCGCCGTTCTTGTTATCCTCGCCTGTGTCGCGGGGATTGGTTTGGGGGTTGCTGGAGAGGCCGGCGTCCTCCTCGGGGCGGATGCTTATGATGCCCGTTATGGAAGTTGGGATTCGGCCAAGGGGCTTGCCGCCAAGGTGGGGGCCTTTGTTGAGGGAAGTGCCAATTTCCTGAAAGCGATCGGCATCAGTCCGGCTTTTGCGGTGGCTCTGATGGGTGTGTTCGTGGCGAGCTTTGCAGCAACGACCCTCGACACGGCCTGTCGTCTTCAGCGCTACGTGACGCAGGAACTGGCGGCGACGATTAAGTTCAAACCTCTGACCAACAAGCACACGGCGACGATTTTTGCAGTGTCGCTGGCGGGGATCATTGCGGCGCTACCGGTGTCGAGTGCTGAGCCATGGTCCTGGGCGACAGCAGGTAAAGGAGGACTGATTCTCTGGCCGCTCTTCGGGGCAACCAATCAGCTGCTCGGCGGCCTCGCTTTCATGGTGATCGCGTTCTGGATGTGGCGACGGGGGTTGCCGGTTTGGTTCGTGGTCGTCCCGATGATTTTCATGCTGATCCTCCCGGGTCTGGCGATGTGCTTGAATCTTTTCAATGAGAACGGCTACATCGCTCAGAGCCTCGAGTCGGGGAACTGGACGCTGTCCATCTTTGGGCTCGCGACGATGGCACTCGAGATCTGGATGATCGTTGAAGCTTTAATCGCCTGGCCAAAAGCAAAGGGCGTGTTGGAAAACCAACTCGCCCCTCTACCTACAGACAATTACGCCACCGACGGGGGGCGCTCCTGCTGAGCTGTGTATCAGTCCGTTGTTTCGAGTTCAGGAAGAACCTTGGCGACTTTCTCTTTCAGCTCTTTGCCGGGCTTGAATTTCACCACGGCCCGCGCAGGGATCGGCACTGCCGCATCTGGCTTGTTCGGATTGCGGCCGATTTTGGGCTTGGTCTTGGTGACTTGAAA
>JABSSQ010000088.1 GCA_013213905.1 Verrucomicrobiales bacterium
ATCCAGGGCGACGAGGAAGAACTCGACGAGTTCATCCAGGATCTCCACGACAGCCCGCTCGGTCATCACATCCAGGAGCAGGAAGAACGCACCGTCCCCCTACTCGACGACGTGCAGGGATTTTCTATTCAGCATTGATCCAGTCTTGATGAGCGACCTCGCCGTAAAAGTCAAAAACATGACGAAGGTCTTCAGCAAAGGGCTGAAGAAGAGCGACTATGTGGTCGCAGTCGACAACCTGTCCTTCGAGATCAAGCCGGGCGAAGTCTATGGGCTGATCGGCCCGAACGGTTCCGGAAAATCGACCACAATGAAAGTCGTCCTCGGGCTCATGTCACCGACCAAGGGTGACGTCAAAGTCTTCGGCTACGACAGCGGCGATATTCGCGCCCGCAACGAGATTGGTTTCCTTCCGGAGAATCCCTATTTCTACAAGCACCTTACCGGAAAGGAGACCTTGAAGTTCTACGGCAAGCTTTGCGGATTCCGCGGGCGCGAACTGAAAGACCGCATCGCCGAACTGCTCGAACTGGTTGACCTCGAGTCCGCCGCCAATCGACGTCTCGGAGGCTACTCCAAGGGAATGCTCCAGCGCATCGGACTCGCCCAGGCACTGATCCAGCGACCACGCCTGGTCATCCTGGATGAACCCACCGCCGGCGTTGACCCACTGGGTTCACGGCAGATCCGCGACCTGATTCTCAAGCTCAAGGACGACGGCATCACGGTTTTCCTTTGTTCTCACCTGCTCGAACAGGTCCAGGAAGTCTGCGACCAGGTCGGTATCATTTTTGAGGGCCGCATGCGTCGAGAAGGCCCTCTCGAGGAACTGATCCAGATCGAGGAACAAACCGCCATGACCTTCTCCGGAGCCAAGCCGGAGTTGCTTGCCAAGGTGCGGGAGCTGATCGAAGCGGACGCCGGCGCCACCATCGTCGAGGAAGGGCATCCCAAAACCACCCTGGAGCGACTCTTTGTGAGCCTGTCTCACGCCACCGCCACCGAAGAAAAGGAGGACGAGAAATGAGCCAGACAACTCCCTCTGCTTTCGAACCGGCCACGAAGACCGTCTCTCCCTTATCGCTGAGACGCGTCATGGTCATTGCCTCCAGTTCGGTCACCCAACTGGTGCGCATGAAGACCTTCTACTTCCTGCTCGCCTTTGCCGCGATCATCGTCGTGCTGATGAGCCTGAACCCGCCCACCACTCCGGCCGGTGTGCTTTCAACGATCAAGCGGATTTCCTTCGGCACGATGGATGTGTTCGCCTGGCTCTTTGCCATCGTTTCGACGGCCCTGCTCATTCCCAAGGATATTGAGGATCGGACGCTTTACACCATTCTGTCGAAACCGGTTCGTCGCATCGAATACCTCATCGGGAAACTCCTGGGCGTGCTTTGGGTCATCGCGGTTTCCCTCCTCGTCATGTACGGCGTCTGCGCCCTGGCTCTCTGGTCGCGGGAAACTCTCTACATCGCGGAAGAGCTCGAAGCCATGAACGCCGACGCCCGCTACTCCGCGGAAAATGTCGGGGCACAGATCGCGCTCATTGAACAACAGGGGCTTCGACCGGAACTCGGCATTGCCGTTCTCGCCTCATTCCTCAAGGCTGCCGTGGTTGCTTCGGTCACGATCTTCCTGTCCACCTTTGCATCGAGTTCGCTGTTCTCCATCATCATCAGCGTGCTGGTCTTCATCATCGGTCACGCCCATACCATGGCGACGAGCTTCTGGCTCTATCAGACGGACAACAGCCTTTTCGTTCAGCTCCTCTTGAAGGTAGTCAAAATCTTTATACCGAACTTCCAACTTTATTCCTTCAGTCATGGAATTATCCAGGGCGAAGCTGTCGCCTACTCCCTCGTCTGGCAGATGACCGGATTGACCGGCGTCTATCTCGTGGTGTTCCTGTTTCTCTCGCTGCTCGTATTCATTGATAAGGAGTTTTGATGGTGTCGTTCTTCCGGAAAATCCCCCGAACCATTGTCGTCCTCGTCGTTCTTGCGGCCTTTGGACTGGCGCGAACTCCGTTTGAGAATCGACTGGGAGAGCAATTGATCGAAGCCAAACTCGTCGTTCCACCACCGGGAATGACCGTGCTCGACCAGATGGGCCAGTCCGCCCTGATGGCCACACTCGGGGGACTACGACCGCTCGTTGCCGGGTTCCTCTCCCTGCGAGGCTACGAAAATTTCAGCGAGAAAAACTGGGACGAACTCCGCCAGACTTACCAGGTCATCACGGCGCTGGAGCCACTCGAAGAATCTCACTGGGTCAATGCGATCTGGCATCTAGGCATCAACGCCACCGCCAACATGGAACTCGACCGGAAACTGCCCGGCTTCGAACGCAAGCGCCGGTTCCACAACTACGCGCAGCAGGCCATCGAGTTTGCCGAAAAAGGCCTCGAACAGATTCCCGATTCTGTCCCCATCCGCAAACAACTTGCCGAGGTCTACCGCGAGAAACTGAAGGACTGGGAAAACGCAGCCAGGGTCTACGGGGAAATGATGGAATTCGATGACGCCCCGCAGTATGCCGAACGGTTTCACGGCTACTTTCTCGCCAAGGTTCCCGGCAAAGAGCAGGAGGCCTACGACTACCTCAAGGGCCTCTACGATGAGGGCGAACACCAGCATCTGCCGACCCTGATCTTTGAAATCCGCCGGCTTGAAGAGGAACTCAAAATCCCCTACCCCAGGCGCATCCCCGAGGCCGACCCTGACGCCAACCGCGCCCGCCCGCAGAAACCCAAACCCCAAGCGCTTCCGGGAGGCATTGTCATCCCCTGAATTCCCCCACTTTACGTGATGGAATTAGGTTCCCTCGCGTTGCGAATCCCTGTATTTGTGGTTAGTTCGGAGGCTCCCCCGTTCAACGCCGCTGATTCGAGGGGTCCGACTGAGACTCAATGAAATACGCCATCTTCGGAGACATTCACGCCAACCTCGAGGCTTTCCAGGCCGTACTGGCCGATGCCGAACAACAAGGCTGCACTGATTACGTCTGCACCGGTGATATCGTTGGCTACGCATCTGATCCGAATGAGTGTCTCCGAATCGTCCGCGATATGGACTGCCCCGTGGTGAAAGGCAACCACGACGAAGAAGCCATTCTCAACACCTCCCTCGACGGCCTCAATCCGCTCGCAAAACAGGCCATGGAGTGGACCCGCGCTCAGCTCAACGAAGACGAGCGTGACTTTCTCACCAACATGAAGCTCGTGCGCCAGGTCGCCGACTTCACCATCGTGCACGCCACGCTCGACACCCCCGGCAGCTGGACTTATGTGACCAACAAGTTCGATGCGATGGCGAGCTTCAGCTACCAGTTCACCCAGCTGTGCTTCTACGGCCACACCCACACGCCCCGAATTTACGTCAAGGGCGACAGCGTCGAGCCGCTTGAGGAAATGGAAGTGAACCTCGAGATGGGCCGCAAGTATTTCATCAATGTCGGCAGCACGGGACAACCCCGTGACGGAGACTGGCGAGCTTCCTACGCCGTCTACGACGCCGACAATCAGAGCGTGGAGGTTCGCCGTCTCGAGTACGACATCCAGAAGGCTCAGGACAAGATCATCGAAGCCGGTCTTCCCGAGATGCTGGCGCATCGCCTTTCACTGGGCAAGTAGCGTGAAGCTCCCCGAATGTGAACGGATCCTGGTGGTGAAACCGAGCTCCCTCGGCGACATCATCCACACCCTCCCTGCGGTCGAAGCGATTCACCGGGCCGCACCCGACTCGAAGATCGACTGGCTCGTTAACACGGAGTGGTCACCGCTTCTGGAAGGCATCCCCTTCCTCAACCAGCTCATTTCTTTTCCCCGTCGCGACTTCCGCGGCATCTCCGGAGGATGGAAAGCCGGCAGCTGGGCCAAGGAGGCGCTTCAGAAAACGCACTACGATCTCACCCTCGATTTCCAGGGACTGTTTCGCAGTGGTTTCCTCGCGAAGCTTTCCCGGCCTGACTGGCTGATCGGATTTCAAAAAGCCCGCGAGGGTGCTTCCCTCTTCTACGACGAGAAAGTCATCATCAAGAACTGGTCGGCCTGCCACGCGGTCGATCGCAACCTCACCATGGCCATGGTGGCGGGAGCCGATATTTCTGAACCCGCATTTGTACTGCCCGAAGGGGAACCGATCGACGGGGTCGACTCCATTCCGGCCAACGCCATCCTGCTCCACCCTTTTTCCCGGGGCGAAGGCAAGTCCCTCTCCGTGACAGAGGTGACCGAACTTGCTGAACAGCTCTCACCCGCTCCCGTCGTTCTCGCGGGGATATTCGACGGAGAAACCCCTGACGTATGGCCGGGCAACGTGACCGACCTCCTCGGCAAGACCAGCCTGGCTCAGCTCATTCACCTGATCCGAAAATGCGCCTGGACCGTCAGCGTCGACAGTGGCCCCATGCACCTCGCCGCAGGCATTACTGACCGGGTACTGTCGCTCCACACCTGGTCAAATCCCGCCATGGTGGGCCCCTGGCCCAAAACTTCCTGGGTCTTTCGCGAAAGTGAACTCGTCCAGATCGGCGATCTCACTCCGGACCGCTTTCCGGAACGTCGCGATCTCAAAAGCACTTACGGGCAGCAGAAGCGGCTCTTTTCGCCCGAAGACATCGGGACTGTCTCCGCCTTTTTCCAGGAGCGAATTGCCTCATGAAACACGTCCAGATTTACACTGACGGCTCCTCACGCGGAAACCCGGGACCGGGCGGTTATGGCACCGTGATTCGTTACGGAGAACATTCCCGCGAGCTCGCCCAGGGATTCAAAGTGACGACCAACAACCGCATGGAGATCCTCGCCGCCATTGCCGGACTGGAGCTACTGCGGGAGCCTTGCCAGGTGACGGTTTACTCCGACTCGCGCTATCTTGTCGACGCCCAGACCAAGGGTTGGGTCGAAGGTTGGAAATCGCGTGGATGGAAAAAGAAAGACAAGTCCGGGGTGAAGAATGTCGATCTCTGGAAACGCCTCGAGACAGCTGCAGAAGGACACCAGATCGACTGGCAATGGGTCAAGGGTCACGATGGACACGAGATGAACGAACGTTGCGACACGCTCGCGACCGAAGCCGCAGACGGCGAATACGGCGCCCTCATCGACGACAGTGGCTTCGAAGGCTAAGTGCTAGGGCAACGCCTTGAGCGCCTCTGCCTTCCTGAAGGTTTCGATCAACTGCTCCGCGATGTCATCGCTGTAGAGCGGCATGCGTCCCGACATGTAGGGACGAGTGCGGTTCCCACCATCAATACCGAGCATGGCACGTCGCGTCAGCTCATGGGTCGCCTCGACGCCGACATGATCCAGGGCCGGAGGCAGATGCCCCTCTCTTCCCAGTCGTCTCGCCGATTCCTCTTCAAATCCGAAGTAAACCTCACGCGCTGTCTCCACGCCGCCGACACCATCTCGTTCGTGGCAACCATAGCAGTTCAGCTGCTTCATCCGCCAGTCGATTTCCGGGGCACCTTCCGCTTCCGGCTCAGCGAGAAACTCAAGCGCCAGGCCGATGGCCCGTTTCTGCACCTCATCCAGACCATAGAACGGCACTCCGCCACTCGAGGGCCGCTCAGACAGGCAGGCCGTTCGAGACGCCGGATTGAGTTGCAGCAGCGACTTGGAATGATTGCCTGCGGGCTCTAACTCATCCCCCGGAATGGAATGACAGGCGATGCAGTTCTTCCGGGCAAACAATTCCCTCCCCTGAGCGATCAGATCATCACTCGCTTCAAAATCGTCATCCTCCTTTAGAGCTTCGGCGAGATTATCCGGAAGGACGAGATCGGGCCCTGCCTTCAAATAGGCTGCGATATCGGCGGCTTCTTTCTCGCTCAGCTGAAAATCAGGCATCCGCCCCGACGGTCGATGCTCGTTCGGATTGAGAAGAAAATGAGTCAATGCCTGCAGGTCGTAAAGGTCCGCCAGGTTCATCGGAGTACTCGGCAAACCGGCCAGTTCGATCTCGGCGTTCTCCGGAACTCCATCCGGACGGAAGCCCACTTCGGGAGCATGACAGGCCACGCAGCCGATGCGGTGATAGATCTGTCGACCCGCCTCAATATCGCCCTGTTCATACGACGGGACCTCATACTCAAGGCTCGCGAGGTAGTGCTTCAACGCCTCCACCTCTCTGAGATCCCGGTCAGGACCCGCAAAGAAACTCGGCATCGAGGTATCTCTCTTCACGAACCGCGGATTACGGATCATGATCTCCAGATCCAGGGTGTCGAGCCGGGTTCCCACTCCCTCCAGGTTCGTCGCCTCGACGCCGGCAAGCTGATCGCGCCATCGCTCCGGGGGTGCGTGGCAGGCCACGCAGTTGAGTTCGTTCAAAAGAATCAAACCTCCCTGGGTGAGGTAGTCATCATCATCGAGGCTGCTGTAGAACCGCTCAAACCCGATCACGAACGGATAATTCACCGGCTTCGCATGAGCCGGATGCCCTTCCACTCTTCCGACTGTCCCCAGGCAGAACGCGAGCAGCAGACCTAACTCTGTCAGGTGATGGACCCAACCCTGCTGAGTGGGTCGCTCTGTCTTTCGATTCGTTCCGCCGATCGAAACACTATGCCACGATTCTGCCATCAACGAGCGTCACCATGCGCTCGCCCTGTTCAGCGAGCTGGTTGTCGTGCGTCACCACGAGCAGGGTTCGCTCCTTTTCGTCCGCCAACTCCATGAGAAGCTCCATCACCGCAACGCCGGTCTTGGAATCGAGGTTACCAGTTGGCTCGTCAGCAAAAATGATATCGGGCTCGTTGATGAGGGAACGGGCAATGGCAACACGCTGCTGTTCCCCTCCGGAAAGCTCATTCGGCAGGTGTCCGCTCCTCGCCCCGAGCCCGACCCGGTCGAGCAGCTCGAGAGCTCGATCTTTTCCCTGCCGCCCGCGGATCAATGCGGGAACCATCACGTTCTCCAGCGCGGTCAGCTCCGGCATGAGAAAGAAACTCTGGAAGACGTAGCCCATGCGGGCATTGCGAACCTTGGCCTGCTCGCGACGCGGAAGCTCGTAGAGAGATTTCCCGTCGATGAAAACCTGCCCTTCATTCGGTTTCTCCAAACCGGCGAGCGTGTAGAGAAGCGAAGTCTTTCCGGCGCCCGAAGGCCCGACGAGAAACAGCTTCTCTCCGTGCTGCACTTCGAGAGACACGCCTCGCAGTACTTCGATCTTGTTATCGCCGATTTCGAAAGTGCGAACGATATCGCGGGCTTCGACGGCCATTTCCATGGACACAGAACTGGAGCTAGTCATAGACAAAAAACATTCGCCCCGAAAAGGTCCGGGCACGAATGTTTTTTTCAATCAACAATCGCTGAGTGGATCAGCGCTTGCCCTTGAGCCCCTCGCGACGGGCTTTCTTGGCCATATTAAGCGCCTTGTCGTTGCCGTAACGGCTGATAGAGAACTTCGCAGTCTTGCGTTTGTTTTTACCGTCGACCCAGGCTGCCTGCCAGTATTCGTAGGTCTTACCCTTCGGAGATTTGGACACCACGTGGGTGACTCCGGTGACGCCTGACTGCTTGATGCGGCGTTTCTTCTTAGCGGCCGCCTCCTGCTTATATTTGGGCATCTTGGCGAGCAACTTGTCGCGATATTCCTTAGCCGCCTTCAACGCTTTGGTTTTTCCGCCAGAGGCTTTGTCAGGAAAATATTTCTGGTTACTTTTTCCGCGATGAGTGATGCGGACGTAGAAGCCGTGATTTTTCTTCTCCGGCTGGTCGATACGGGTAATGCCGTAATTTGGTCTTGGGGCGATCATGGGAGCACAAGGTTAGGGGTTAACAAGCAACAATCTTAACTAACAACCCTGTCTATCCTTTTTTAAAAATCCTGACAAGGCAAAAGCAGATAATTTAATAATGCAGGTTACGTCCCCGATGCCTGACGGATGCCCTCAAAAAGCACAATTCCTGTGGCCGTCGCCAGGTTTAAGCTACGCCCCCTCAACTGGGGTATAGTCAGGCACGTTTCGCCATTCTTCACTAGAAGACTGTCAGGAAGCCCGCGCGTCTCCGGCCCAAAAACCAGGTAGTCACCTTTTTTGAAATTTACGTCCCAGTAGATCCGGTCGGTCTTGGTCGTCAGGTAATAGACGGCGTTTTCCTCAGGAACCGATTCAAGGAATGCCTCAAAAGTCGGCCAGAGAGTCGGAGACAATTCGCGCCAGTAGTCGAGCCCGGCCCGCCTCAAGGCCTTTTCATCGAGCGAAAATCCAAGCGGCTCAATGAGGTGAAGATCCGCTCCGGTCGCATGGCACAGGCGACCAATGTTCCCCGTGTTCGGCGGGATCTCCGGTTCGAAAAGCACGACGTTCAGCATGGAACGCGCTCCGGTCCGGTACAAGAAAAACGCCGCTGAAGAGCGGCGTTTTGAAACTTAGGCTTCGACGGGGTCAACGTTGACCCGGCGCCCGTTCTGGTCGAAGCGCACATTGCCTTCAACCAGGGAGTAAATCGTGTAGTCACGACCGATGCCAACGTTCTTGCCGGGGTGCCACTTGGTGCCACACTGGCGGAGAATGATGTTACCGGGGATGACGTGCTCGCCACCGAACTTCTTCACGCCGCGACGCTTACTGTTACTGTCGCGACCGTTCTTAACACTACCCTGTCCTTTCTTATGAGCCATGACTACTGGTTGGTAAAAATTCTAAATGAGGTTCTCTCCGGTTAGACGGAAACGATTTCGAGGCGAGTGAGGTGACGGCGGTGTCCCTTGGTCTTGTGGTGCCCCTTACGACGTTTGAATTTGAAAGCGATCACCTTCTTGTCGCGGAACTGCTCGACGACCTTGGCGGTCACAGCAGCACCGTCGATGAAAGGAGCACCTACCTGGATGTCGGCGCCGTTGCCGGAGGCCAGCACTTCCTCGAACTTCACCGTATCACCGACTTCGGCGTCGAGTTTCTCGACGTCGATCTTGTCGCCGGCTTCGACACGGTATTGTTTACCTCCGGTTTTGAAAATTGCGTATGCCATCGTTCTGAGCTGGTTTGAGGGCGGGGAATTTGCCACCGGTCCCCCCAATCGGCAAGCGGTTTTTTTTAAAACGATTCAATGACCTTTTTTAGCCGGCTCGCGAGGGACCGATCCAGCCGCCGGGAAGGTCAAAAAGCCCGGTTTATCGAGCTCCGAACGCTCCGGCCCATCGAGCCAGACTCTTTCTATTTCCTCGCCTGAAAGCGATTCAAACCGCATTTGAAGGCCGGATTCATCAAGGCGGACGGCGATTCCGGGGAGAAACCTCCCCACCGACGTTGGAAGACGCCCGACCTGAGCCTGATGGTGGGCAATTGACGGATCATCGGGATCCGGACGGCTCATCGTCACCACTCTCCCCCCGCAGGACCAGGCTCGACAAAGAGGAATTTCGAGCTCTTTCTCCCACTCTTTGATCTCTTTCTGGAGGACCGGCCCGAAGAGCAGCCCGTATCTGAGTGAGCCGCCACCGAGCGAATTACCAAGCCTACTATAAAACTCCCTCGACCCGGCAAGAAGAGTGATCTCCTGCTCCCGAACCGCCTCTTCGAGCCGATCTGGATCCCCCCTCAGGGAAAATGAGCGGGCCACAACACGCCCGTCGCCCAGCACCGGAGTCCAACATCCAAGAGTGAGCCCCTCCGGAACGGCGAGAGAGTCCTCGGTAAAGACTGCGTCGTTTTTCCGGACAAAATCCGCGGCCCGCACCTGGACAGCGTTCCTGTGCAATTGAGTCGAGGTCAGAACGACAGGCGGTTCGCCGGGCACCGGCGCCAATCCAACCGCCTTGCGGTCACGGTCGCGATCATTCAAATCGAGGCGCCAGCATGTGACCCACGCTGGTTCCAACTTGGCCCGCAATTTTTCCATCAAGCCCATAGGACTGGCCTGGACGGAAACGACCGACTTCATGTCGATAAAGGACCCCTCGTCCCCCTGCCAGAAATCCATCAGGTGAGGCATGAAAGTCTGCGACGTGATGACCGTTCTCATTCCCAACGGCTCAATCGATCGAGCGGTTTTTTCGAGCTCTTCCTGGTCGATCGTGAACGGGAGATTCACCGGTGTTTTCCCGGCAAGAAAGAGACCGAGATTAATCACCGCCGTCATCGGTCCAGGCGGCAGCATCACCCCGACGTAGTCACTGTCGTCGGGCGGATGATTCATCCAGCGCCGCGCCATGGCGGTCGCCATGCCAAGCGTTTGAGCGCGGGACCAGTTACGTGGACCGTTCTTCCCATACTCCACAAAGAGCGAACGCCCTTTCTTCTTTTTCAGCGAGCGAATCACCGCTTTCTCCAGGGGAACGTCGAAGTCCCGCCGCTTCACGAAGGCCTCGACTGACTGGGCCAGGACCGCCTCACGAATCGATTCGGTGTTGGCCTCGCTCGCCGGAACCGGCTGGCCGAAGGCGACCTGGAGCGGACAGAAAACTCCGTTGGGCCTCTTTTTAAAATAACGATCCCGCTCAAAGGAGAAAATTGAATTCCACAAGCCGTCCATGTAAACCGGCACGACCTGGCAATCCGATTTGCGGGCGATGATTTCAAAACCCTTCTTGAATTCATCGATCACACCCAGGCGCGTCAGCCCGCCTTCAGGGAACAGGCAAACCACGTCACCCGCTTTCAGCGCATCG
Source organism: Verrucomicrobiales bacterium (assembly GCA_013213905.1). Classification (GTDB taxonomy): domain Bacteria; phylum Verrucomicrobiota; class Verrucomicrobiia; order Verrucomicrobiales; family DEV007; genus Arctic95D-9. The sequence continues at coordinate 10,626 of JABSSQ010000088.1, forward strand.
ATACTTGAGGTGATCGCTTTCTTCGCCTGATGCGGCTGAATCGGAATGGCACCGAACAGCTTGAGAAACCAACCGATCGCTTTGACCTGGGTGTAGCCGGCCAATACCACGAACCTGACGGGTCGAGGCGACGTCAGGTAGAGCACGAAAGAATCAATGTAACTGACATGATTACTCAACAAGAGCACTCCGCCCTTACGGGGAACATTCTCCGTCCCGATGCGTCGGACGCGATAGAAAAACTGAACCCACGGTAGAAACAGGATTCTGAAAAACAATTGAGCCAACCACCTCATTCAGAATCCGAGGCGTCAGTTTTGAGAAATCGAACCAGGATCACTCCAACTACAATCAGGAAAGGTACCATCACGAGAATCTGCCCGGACGGCATGACTCCAAACTTGTCGAGGCCGAAACCGAGACCAACGGCGACGACACCCGAGAATGAAGTCATCAAGTTCAGTGCTGAAATGATCCGCGCCCGGTGAGCTTCTTCAGCAAGATCCTGCAACCATGCGTTCAGCGGCACCACGTAGAAACCGCTCGCAAAGCCCATCAGGCTGAGGCTGAGATTCCACGCCATCGAATCCGGCTCAAACAAACCAACACCGGCAAGCGCCAGTGCCATGCCGAAACCGCCGAAGGGAGCATAAGAAAGGCGGATATGTTTACGCGAGAGCAGGGAAACGATCGTGCTGCCCACGATCAAACCACCACCGACCCAGGTCAGCATTTCCGCGGTCGCTTCCATGCGCCCCGCCTCACCGGCATCGGGATAGAGCTGCTTGGCAAAATTCACGAAGATGATGCCCATGTAATTCGCCACGAACCAATAAGCGGTGATGAAAAGAGCCACCGTCCGCAGTTTCCTCTCTGCAAAGAGCTGGCGAAGATGGCGGAAGTGGCGAACCCATACCCCGCGGGTAAATTTTTCGCCGGCATGAGAGGGCGTTTTCTCAATGAACCATCCAATCGCGAGGGCGATGAGACAGGCACCGGACACCCAGTAGATCGGGACAAGCGCGGCCGTCCAACCGTTCTCCGGCTGAACCCCGTTGAGCTCGTTGAACATCTCGAGGCGGCCATCGAACCACTGCCCGGCCAGCAGCATCCCGCCCAGAATGCCAACCATCGTCAGCATCGACATGAGGCCGTTCGCAAAACCAAGCCGGTCTGAACCCACGATCTCCTTGAGGATCCCCTGCTTCGCTGGAGAAAAGATCGTCGACTGCACCGCGAGTAGGAAGTAGCCAAAAATTGCCACCTCGACCGAGCGCAGCACCACCGCTCCGGCAATCATGATGAACAAAGCCAGCTGAAACAGGAGGCTCCCAAAAATGACATCGCGCTTCGAAAACCGGTCTGACAGATATCCCGCGACCGGTGCCAGCAGAATAAACGGCAACGGGATCATCACGAAGAGGATGTACTGGATATTCTCCCCGACCGGCGTTCCGGCTGCCACCGCCATCGCGAGACCAGTCAGAACCAACTTCACGAAGTTATCGTTAAACGCATTCTGCGCCTGGACAATCAGGACCGCAGCCAGCGACACCCACGAACGTTTGCTAACGGTATGATTGGAGTCGCTGTCTGACATGCTACCTTCTCTAACGGATTCCTTTAAAGATCGCGAATCGAATATTTATAAATAACTATCACTTCAGTCGATACAACCCCATCGCCTGAAGCGCCGAGGCCCAACGTCCCTCCCACTTGCCTTCATAGGGTCGCCGGGGCGTCATGGTTCGCCAGCCGTGTTTGAGGCCTTCTTCTGCTAGACGTTCGCCGGGGTGAATCATGACACCACTTTCCGCAATTGAGAGCAGCGGGATGTCGGCAGAACTGTCCGAATACGCCCAGGTATCCGCCAGCATATCGATATCGTCGGGGATCAGCTCCCGCTCCCGCATCGCCACGATCTTGGCGCCGTGCTTGTTGTTGGGACCGGAAATCTTCGGTAGCAACGGCATCGAATCTTCCACCGCCATGTCGGTTCCGATGAAGTGATCGAAGCCCAGTTTTTCGGAAATCCCTTTCAGGTAAAACTCGGGGCTGGCGCTGTTTAGAATCAAGATTCGCCCCTCCTCCCGGTTTCGTTCGATCTCCGCGACAACTTCCGGGTAGAGAGCTTTCTCAAAGTCGCTCTCGAGAAACTCCTCCACGTGACGCTCCAGCGTTTCGCGTTTCATGCCCACCAGGTAACTGGCAAAAATGCGCTTCATCATTCGCAGATTAAAGATCCGCAGTGCGGCAAAGGGCAGGCTCAGAAAGAACCAGACCAGGTAGACGCGACGCCACCCTTCGCGGCGAAGGACGTAGTTGCAGAAAAGAGCCTGCGTGTCGAAAGGCAGGATGGTGTGATCGAGGTCAAACAGGGCGTATCCACGCGGCATGGCCGAAGATAAACGCTTCCGGCAAATGCGCCACCCTATGGCACTCATAGAATTTGCATTTGCACCCCGAAACTTTACTGGCACAATCACCCTAGCCCGCTGAAGCTACTTCAGTCATCCAAAACACCTCCTGTCTCTGCATGAAAGCCTTCGAAATTTTCCAGGAAATCAGCCCTGAAACCACGCAATCCGTGTTTCAATTCCTCCGCGACGAGCAGCGCGAAGTTTACACCGCGTCACTTTCATCACTTGCCGCTAACCGGAAGCTGCGCCCGGTCTTTGTCCAGCGAAAGCCCGCGGCCGCCCAGATCGAGTGGCTCGCCAAGAACATCAAGCTGCGCGGCTCTGCTGAAATTGCCGAACACGTCATGCAGCTCTGGCTCATGAAAGCGCATCAGGATGTGCTCGTTCAATTTCTCGACGGCGTCGGCATTGCCCACGACGGAGAAGGCGCCGCCGAAGATCTCCCTGAGGATCTCGACCCCAAGAAGGTGAAGTCCACCATCGAGAAGCTCCTCAAGGATCATGATTCCGAAGTCGTGAAGATTTACCTCCACGTGTTCCAGCTACAGCGTTCCAATGGATGGGATGCCATCTCTGATGTCATTGCCGCCACTCCGGCCTTGCAGTTTGGCGCCGAGGAACCCGCAGCCGAGGAAAAGGCCGAAGAACCGGCCGCTGACGAAGAGGAGTAATTCTCACCATGAAAAGCGCCTACGAACTCGCCATGGAGCGGCTCAATCAATCTGAGCCGGAAATCAAGCTGACCGACGAACAACGCGAGCAGCTCGCCGCCATCGACGAAAAGTTCAAGGCCAAGATCGCTGAGCGCGAACTCTTCCTGACCGACCTCCTCAAGAAGGCGACGATGGAAGGCGACTACGTCGAACTCCAGAAACTGGAAACGCAAAAGACGCGCGAAATCAGCTCCTTGAAAGAAGAGTGTGAGGCAGAGAAGGAAAAGATCAGGAGTGGAGAATAAGAGAAGCCTAGAAGGAAAGAATTTACAGCGACTCTGATTCCCACGAAGGAGCGGCATTCCTGTCGCCCCATCAACCTACGAGGACAACAGGAATGTCGTCCCTACTTGTTTGCCTAAGCAAATTCCTTCTTCAGCAACTCGATCTCTTTCTTGATCAAGCTGCCAACGCGGTGCTTGGCGATGTAAACCTGTGATTGGCTGACTCCCAGCTCCTGCTTCACCCTCGCCGTGTCCCACTCCTTGATCACATAGGCGTGGAAAATCTGGAACTGTTTCGGCGAGACAGCTTTCTTGACCCGCTCAATGGCCACCTGGGACAGGTTGGCCATCCACTCGTTCTCCCACATGCGCTCGAGGACTTCCTCGCCGTCCTCACCAATCATGCGATCAACCGTTGCGGTATCACGGGTCCCCCCGTCGCTGTCCGGAGTCCCTCCGGCCTGCGCATTGGCGGCAGGGTTGCGCTGCTTCTTCCGGAACTGGTCAGCAATGCGCCAGCGGGTGATGTTCATCAGCCAGGTCTTGAATGAGCCTTTATCAGGGTCATATTTCTGCCCCTTCTTCCACTGCTTGGCGACAGACAACACGGTTTCCTGGACTACATCGAACGCCTCGTCATGACCCAAGCCGGACTTCGTCGAAACGCTGTAGATCAATCGCCAGTAGGTTTGATAAAACTCATCCCAGGTGCGCTGGTCCTCCCAATCGGCGAGACGCTCGATCAGGCTCATACGGGTGCGGGCGAACTCTTCCTTCACCTCCGGTTTGGCAGCGGGATCTTCAGCGGTATTCATTCGTCACAAACCACGAAATGTAACCGGACGCACCTCACAGGTCCACACCGGATTCACTCCCCTCGCATCCGCCACTGCTCCGGGAGAATTCCTTCTTGGCATGAGGCCCCCACGACCTAGGCTTTCACCATGATTCGAATCGGTATCGTCGGCTGCGGTCGCATCCTCGCAGCCCACCTCGAGGGCTACAAAATCCTGCGGGAATCAGGCGTGGACAATTTCGAGATTACGGCACTCTGCTCACGAAAAGCGGAAGACGCCCAGAGCTACGTGAAGCGCGGCGAAGGGCCTCCACAGCGAACACCTGTTTCCGATATTCCCGGTGATCCTCTCGCCGTGGGCGACCACTACCTTTCCGATTTTCAGCCGGACACTGAGGTCGAGGTTTACACTGATTATCGTGACCTCATCGCCTCGGACCGCGTCGATGCCATCAACGATTTTACGATTCACAGCCTGCACCACCAGATCGCGGCCCTGGCATTCGAACTTGGCAAACATGTTCTCTCCCAGAAACCCCTCGCCGTTTCGATGGAAGGCGCCCGGCGCATGTGCCAGCAAGCCGAAGCCGCAGGGGTGACTTTCGGTGTATTTGAGAATCTCCGATTCGTTGAGGGGATTCGCCATCAGCACTGGGCCTTCAGCGAAAGCGGCCCGGCTGGCGAACTGCAGATGGCGGTGATGGGCAACATCGGCACCTGGTGGGCTCCGGACCTTATCGTCGCGGAAACGCCGTGGCGGCATGTTCTCGAGAACGGCGGCGGCATGGCGCTCGATCTCGGCCCTCACTTCTTTGACATAATTCGACACATCAGTGGGAACGAGGTGGTCTCTGTCACCGCTCAAACCCAGGTCGTCGAACCAACCCGCTACATTCTTCGTGACGGCGAACGGGTCGACTCGATTACCTGCGATGCTGACGATACCTTCTACGCCCACTTCGAACTCGAGTCTGGCGCCGCCGGTACCATGTTCGGTAGCTGGGGTGGCCACGGCACCAACACCGTTCTCGGCGAAGGCCCTGTTTTCTATGGGACGAAGGGACGCGTCACCGGGGACAGCATTACCCTCGACGGAGGTGAGACGCAGTCCCTCAAAGCGCTCTACGAAGCCAACGCCCCAACCGAAATGCAAGAGCGCCACTTCCCACTCGGCCTGACCAACGACTTCGCGCTTTCCCAGCTCGACTGGCTCCGCGCGATCGAAAACGGAACCCAACCGGAATGCTCCGGAAAAGAAGGTTTGCGGGATCTTGCTTGCGCCTATTCTGTGGTCGAATCTGATTTTGCTGCCCGGAAGGTTTCAGTCGACGAGGTCGAAACGGGCCTTCTTCGAGACTACCAGAAGCCCATCGACGAAAAGTTCGATCTCCACTGACGATGGGCTTCGCCTATCGGCGCGGATCCATCGCTCGAAAACGAATTTCCTCGCGGAAATCTCCACTCCCATCTGCACTTTCGATGCGAGCCTCGATCCGATACTCCCCCGGATGCCACGGCGTCCATGGGACAACGAGGCGATCGCTGTTTTCCCGGTGCACGACCCAGGAACTATCCCGAGTCACATGACGAAAACGAATCTGGATCCGGCGATTGGCTCGTGCTTCCCCGTGAAGGTGCAAGGTCAAGGTGCGCGGAACGCCAGCCATTCCCTCGGATTGGTCGACCGTAATGAGATTGCGAAAAGGCGGGAACCCTTTCCCACCGGGCGTGCCTGTCATACGAACAGGCCTGGGCGCGTCATTCACGAATACGCGACTGAATCCCTCGATCCGGTGACCTCGACTGTCGGTTGCCTGCACTCGCAATTCAGCCCGACCACTTCGTGCCGGAAACCAGCGAATCGAGTTTCTTGTCGAACCGCCCCGAATGGACTGCCAGCGATTATCATCATCATACTTGACCGAAAAAGCGAGACTCCGATTTTGCTCACCACCACTGTAGTTGGCCACCAGAATAACGCTGCTTCCGAGGGCAGCGCGCCCTCCCGTGACGTTCAAAGTTACGCCATCCTCGACCACCTCAATGCGCTTGGTCTTGCGAATCTCTCGCTCCCCCGGAGTCACGACATCCACCCTGACCGTATGGAAACCGACACGGTCGGGACGCCATGATATGTAGGGAACGCTCCCGGCACGCGGGGCATTCTGCGCCAACGTTGTCCAGTGACGGTCGCCCGGCTTCTGCACCAGTGCCGTCACTCGAGTTGCCGCTCCCGGGTAGCGGAGATCGATATGAAATTGGTGGGTCTGCCCGACCAGGGCAGCGTCACGGCCAGTCAGGATCCGGACCGACTGGCCGGCATGGAGAAGCGATCTGCCGTCCACAATTACAATGGAAAAAACAAGTAAAACAACGGCAGAGATCCGATATCCGAAAAACCGGAACATAGGCCCCTCTGTGGTAGAAGAGGCAGGTGATAATAAGGTATTCATCTCAGGAATAGAGGTTATGGGTTGGTTCGAGATGAGGGGCACTATCAAAGACGAACTGCATCTTCTGACTATGCATTTTTTCTCAGAAGCTGGCCCAGCTTGTCTTGCCAGTAGTCGGGCACTCCCGACTCACTGACTGAGTCTCAAGGCGGGCTTCGCTCTTGATCCGAGGCCAAATTCAACCCAGCATAAAAAGGCTACCCACTCCGCACACCAACTTACTAACATGCACCGTATCGCCACTCTGGGCCTCCATCACGACCACGTCTGGGGCAACCTCGAAGAACTTCAACGCACCGGTCGCGCCGAACTGGTCGCAGCCGCCGACACGGATCAGGAACTCCGCGATCACTACGCGTCGCGCTTTCACGGGAAGCTCTACGACTCCTACGAAGCCCTGCTCGACAACGAAAAGCTGGATGCCGTTTACATCTTCGGCAGCAACAAGCTCAGCGAAGACCTCACCGTTATGGCCTGCCAGCGAGGGCTCCACTGCCTCGTCGAAAAACCCATGGCAGCCACCCTCGAAGGTGCCGACCGGATGCTCGCCGCCGCTAAAACCGCCGGGGTCCGTCTCATGATCAACTGGCCCTTCGTATGGTGGCCCCAACTCCGTCACGGCATCGCCATGGCCCAGGCGGGAGAGCTCGGGCAATTGTGGCAGGTGAAGTACCGGGCCGCCCACCAGGGTCCCGTTGAGCTTGGCTGCTCGCGGCAGTTCTGTGAATGGCTCTACGACAAGGAACTCAACGGTGCCGGAGCCTACATGGACTACTGCTGCTACGGCGCTGTCCTCGCCGAAGTGCTGCTCGGGAAACCAGATGCGATCACCGGCACGAAAATCAGCACCGGATTCAAACCTGATCTCTCCCTGGAGGACAACGCCATCCTCGTCATGACCTACGCCAATGCCCTCGCCACCACCGAAGCGAGCTGGACCCAGATTGGCAAGTTAACCTCCTACAGCACCACACTTTACGGCAGTGCCGGTACTCTCCTCATCGAGCCGAACCACGACGGACATATCCGCCTCGCCACCTCCGAAAACCCCGACGGAATCGAACTCACCGTCCCGGAACAGCCCGCGCATCTTGAAAATGCCAGCACCCACTTTCTGGCAGCAATCGAGGATCCGGATCTGGAAATCCATCCTCTTTGCGAAGCGCATTACTGCCGCGGGTCCCAGTGGATTCTTGAAGAAGGCATTCGCGTCTTGAGCGGAACGGAATAGATTCCCCCCGTTCAACGAACGATTCCCTCTTTTGGATTCCCCTCAAGCCAAGTCATCCCAGCCCGAATCCCCGAAGGCACCCGAACTGCCGCCGGATCCGACTTACGGCTACACCCTGGAGACACTTCTCGAGGTTCAAGCGCCCGAGGCTCCCGCCGGCTTCTCCGACCGCTGGCGGGGATGGTTCGAGAAAGCGATCCAGCGCGACCCACGCCCCGTCATTCATGACACGGGGCGGGTTCGCAGTCACTGGAAGGTTTTCGAGATCAACTACCGCTCCACGGATGAGGTTCTCATCACGGGCTGGCTCCTCGTTCCCAAATCCGGAGAAGCGAAGCGCGGATTTGTGGTGGGTCACGGCTACGGTGGTCGCGCCGGTCCGGACCGACACCTCCCCTTCTCCGATGCGGCAATCCTCTTTCCCTGCGCGCGCGGCATTTCAAAGAGCAAGCATCCCAACATACCCTCTGAAGCCAATGGCCACGTCCTCCACCGCATCCGCACGGCGGAACGCTACGTCCTCAGGGGATGCAGCGAGGACACCTGGCTGGGAGTCAGTTCCCTACTTCAGCTTTTCCCACAGTTAGAGGGGCACATCGGCTTTCTTGGTATCAGTTTCAGTGGCGGCGTGGGAGCACTCGCCCTGCCGTGGGATCACCGCATCCAGCGGGCCCACGTCAACGTTCCCAGCTTCGGCAACCAGGCCCTTCGTCTGAACCTTCCCTCCATCGGTAGTGCGGAGAGCGTCAGGGAGTTCGAAAAGAAACATCCCGGTGTGGCATTAAACACGCTTCAGTGGTTTGACGCCGCTTCAGCAGCCCGCCACATCGAGATACCCATGCACTTTGCCTGCGCCCTAGCCGACCCTGCCGTTGCCCCCCCGGGGCAGTTTTCGATTCACAATGCCAAGCCGGGAGAAAAGGAACTTTTCGTTCTCGAGGCCGGTCACATGGAATACCCGACCCAGGCGCAGCAGGAAACAGAACTGTTGCAGGAACTCAAGACGTTCTTCGCCCATCTGTGATCCGCTGATTTTTCAGGGAACATGAAACGCGTGTACCACAAGTGGTGGAGCGAGAATCTCGACAGGGACATGGAGCTCCTCGTCTTCGGTCACGCCGGCGCCAAGGTTCTTGTTTTTCCCACTCGCGGCGGGCGGTTTTACGAATACGAGAACCTGCGCATCACTGATGTGCTGCAGTCCAAGATCGAAGCAGGCCACCTCCAGCTCTATTGCGTCGACTCAGTCGATGCCGAGAGTTTCTACTGCTGGTGGGCGCATCCCAAAGGACGCATCGGACGCCATCTCCAGTATGAGGCCTACATTCTCGATGAGGTGCTTCCATTCATGCATGAAAAGAACCCACACGAGTGCGTCATCTCTCATGGCTGCAGCCTCGGAGCTTTCCATGCCGCCAACATCGCCTTTCGTCACCCACACCAGTTTCGAAAGCTGGCCGCCTTCTCGGGTCGTTACGACCTCGGCGAAAGCATCGAGTATTTCGGCGATCTTTTCGACGGCTACTACGACGACCAGGTCTATTACAACACCCCGATCCACTTCCTTCCCAACTTGACCTGCCCGAAAATCCTCAAGCATCTCAGGGAGATGGACATCGTCATGGTCATCGGGCAGGAGGACCCCTTCTTAGCCAATAACAGGAATCTCAGTCACATCCTCGATACGAAGGGCATCGATCACAAGCTCCATGTCTGGGGAGAACGCGCTCACCGCGGCTATTACTGGCGCCGCATGGCACCGCTCTATATCTGAGTCAGTCTCAGCAGCAATCCCCGTAGATCAGGCGGCTTCCATTTCGTCATCGCCGCCGTCATCGCCATCGCCATCGTCACCGGACGGTTCGATGTCTTTCTCGACGACATTTTCGACAATCACTTCGGCCTCGCGGGTGCCTTCGACCACTTCGCGATCCACGGTAACCCGGGTGAACCCGTCGTGACTCGGTGCATCGAACATCACATCGAGCATAAGCTTCTCAAAAATAGAACGCAGGGCCCGGGCACCGGTGCCGCGTTCGATGGCTTCCTCAGCCATCGCTTCGAGACCGTCTTCGGTGATATCGAGATTGACACCGTCCATCGCGAGCAGCTTGCTGTACTGCTTCACCATGGCGTTCTTCGGCTCGGTAAGAACGTGAATGAGTTCCTCCGTCTTGAGCGGGCGCAAGGTCGACACGACAGGAAGTCGGCCGACGAATTCAGGAATGAGTCCGAAGCCGTGAAGATCTTCCGGAGACACGTTGCGAAGTTGCATCTCGATCTCGCTCTCGCTGGCGACCTTGGTCACCTCGTCACCGAAGCCAAGCACTTTCTTACCGAGGCGGCGACCGACGATTTCTTCGAGACCGACAAAGGCTCCGCCAACCACAAAGAGAATGCGCTCGGTATTCACCTGGATGTATTCCTGCTGGGGGTGCTTGCGACCACCTTGCGGCGGCACGTTGCATACGGTGCCCTCGAGCATCTTCAGGAGTGCCTGCTGCACACCCTCACCGGAAACGTCCCGTGTGATGCTGACGTTTTCAGTCTTCCGACCAATCTTATCAATCTCGTCGATGTAAATGATGCCCATCTCGGCGCGCTTCACGTCGTAATCGGCGGACTGGAGAAGTCGCAGGATGATGTTCTCGACGTCCTCGCCGACATAACCGGCTTCGGTCAGGGTCGTCGCATCAGCGATGCAGAAAGGAACATTGAGAACTTTTGCCAGGGTCTTGGCGAGTAGGGTTTTACCGGAACCGGTCGGTCCAATCAGGAGAATGTTGCTCTTTTCGATCTCAACATCTTCGAACTGGGAGAACTTTCCGTGCGCGCGAACTTTCGCCGGTGCGGAAAACTGCTGGAGGCGCTTATAGTGATTGTGAACCGCGACGGAGAGAACTTTCTTGGCGTGGTCCTGACCGATCACATACTGGTTCAGTTTTTCGAGGAGGTCGGCAGGCTTCGGCACCGACATGTCGGAGGGCACTTCCTCTTCTTCCTCGTGAAGTTCCTTTTCAAGGATTCCACGGCAGACATTGATACAACCATCACAGATGTAGACGCCGGGTCCGGCGATCAGCTTTTTGACTTCTGCGTGGCTCTTGCCGCAGAACGAACACATCGTGAGGTTGGTAGCTCTGGCCATTGGATAGTTGAGGGGGGAAGTGGGTCCGACGGAAACCGCCGTGGTCGAGAACTTAATCTACCTACCGGCCAAGTAAAAGCCAGTCGGAATTTAAATTTTCAGAATTATAAAACTTTCTCAAACAGAGGTTTTAAGGCGGAAACCGACTCCAGCGTATGATCGGCGGGGATTCCGACGGGTTTATCGCTCACAATCCGGATCGTACCGGCCAAGTCAGCCGCCCGGCCCATTTCGATGTCGCGATCGGCATCCCCGACCAGCCATGACTGACGCAGGTCGATGCCAAAGCTTTCAGCGGCAGATAAAATCATCTCCGGAGCTGGCTTCGGTTGATGCGGACAATCCGGCTCTCCGGTGTAGGCGTAGATGGCATCCAGTTCGGCATCAGCCCCCGCCAACTCATCCTGCATTTTCCGGTGAATCGCGGCGAGATCTTCAGATGTCATCAGACCCTTCCCCACTCCTTTTTGACTCGTGACGAGGATAACTAACCAGTCGCGTTCCTTAAGCCAGCAAATCGCATCAGCGATTCCTTCACTGAGGTGAAAGTCCTCCGGCCGCAACACATAACCCGGGCCGGGCGACTGGTTCACCACACCATCGCGATCAAAGAAAACACAGCGTCTTTCCATCACGCGCCCTCGAAAGGAATCGAGTAAGACTTCACCCAGGTCGCGTCTGGCGTCAGCGTGACGTGGTTGAACGGAATGGGACCTCCCGGAATAAAATCGCAAAGTTCATCTTCGGGGGCCGCGGTAAACTCACAGGCCGGGCTCGACACACCTGAATTCAGCACGCCATTTTTGAATAGTGTTAGTCCGCGATGGAGGTGACCTGAAAAAATCCCCTTGAGCTGATCGCCGGCTTTCTCCTTCAACATCGCAAGAACTTCGTCGCGATTGGTGATGAGCAGGTATTCATCGATCCACTTCGAACCGATTTCTGAAAACGGATAGTGGCAAAAAACGGCTACCGGTTGGTCGCCGCTGATGCGGTTTGCGAGCGCTTCGATCTGCTCCTGAGAAATAACTCCATGAGGCCCGTCTTCCGGCGGCACCTTGCCGTCGAGAACGAACAACTCGTATCCGTCCGCGGCCGGATGCGTGATTTGATAACAAAGCTGGTCCGTTGACTCCGGCACGAGCAGTTCGTGCACTGGAAGAGTCAGGGCCTCACGCATCATGGGCACATCATCGTGATTTCCGGTCGAGTAATAGACAGGGGCTTTGAGGCCGGACAGCACCTCGCGGGCGAGTGTGTATGCCGGGGGATCAGGATCATTCGCCACATCACCCGTGTGCACAATCAGGTCCGGCTGAAACGGGAGATCGTTGATTGCCTCCACCAGAGCACATGCCCGCTTCCAAGAATTCGCTCCGCGAATATCAAGGGAATGATCCGGCCCGAAATGCGTGTCGCTGATGTGGATAAGTTCCAATGACATTCCGTGTTCAGTGTTTCGTTTGCCTACCAGACTTCTGACCGCAAGTATGATGCGAACTTTGCCAGGTTTCAGAGCAGATCCAAACGCGGTCCAAAAACCGGTATCAGCCTAACATGCGGCATTGGTCCCGCCACCGGAAAAATAAGCAAGCGGTCACGAATCGAGACACATAATTCTCTTTGATTCCAACGGCTTATCCAGCGACAGATTCCCATGAGCGAACACAAAACAACTCTCACCTGGAAACGTGGCGACACTGGATTCGGTTACAAAGACTATCCGCGCGACCACGAGTGGCACTTCCCCCGAAGCGGCCAGAGCCTAAAGGCGGCGGCCGCTCCGGAATTCCTCGGCGGTCCCGACTGCGTCGACCCTGAAGAGGCCTTCACGGCAGCTCTCACCAGCTGCCACATGCTCACCTTTCTTGCCATCGCCTCCATGAGCGGTTTCGTTGTCGACAGCTATGAAGACAACGCCGTCGGTCATCTCGAGAAGGCTGACGACGGCAAGCCCTGGCTCGCCAAAGTGGTGATGAATCCGCAGATCGTTTTCTCCGGCGACAAGCAGCCGTCCCCCGAAGACATCGACAAGCTGCACCACAAGGCTCACACAGAGTGCTTCCTCGCCCGCTCGGTAAAAACCGAAGTGACCTGGAGCTAAGTCCCGCGACCAGCCGGATTCGGAACGAAGTGCAGAAAGACGAAGTTCACGAAGTCGATTGGGTCGATCACCTGACCGTGTTGCGTTTGTGCGCAAACCGTCACAATCCCTCTCCGGAGGGATTTTTTTTGCGAAAAAATAGGCGACAAATGGCGCTAAATGGATATTTATTCCAAACTGAAGCGCTTTTGCGCAGAATATGAGCCGACGTCAGCCTCTCGAAATTGCCCTCGCCATTAACGTGGGCGTCACCCACCTCGAACGCGTAGTGAGAGGGATTCGCGACTACGCCGAACGTCACACCAACTGGCGCTTCCTCATCAGCCCGGAGACGCACTACCTTTCCCCCACGGCGCTTGAAGGTTGGAATGGTGATGGCGTCATTGCCCTCGCGAACACACCTGAAGACATTCGGGTGCTCAAGTCGCTCAACTGCCCGGTCGTGAATCTTTCCGGTGCTTATCCGGAATCAGACTTTCCCCGCATTCGTCCCGACTACGATCGCATTGGTCGCATGGCCGCGTGGCACCTGCTCGACCGGGGCTATCGCCGTTTCGGTTTCTACGGCATTACCGACGTCTGGTATTCCGAGGGCTACGAAGCCGGCTTTTGCCAGGAACTCTCCGCCCGGGGTCTCGACTGCTCCGTTCTCAACGTCGCCGCCACGCTCGGTTCGAAGACCCGCTGGGATATCGGCCAGGGTGAACTCGAACTCTGGCTCGGCACGATCCGCCCTCCTTTCGCCGTTATGGCCGCCCACGATCCCCGCGCGGCCATGGTCATTCGCGCCTGCGAGCGGGTCGGTCTTCGAGTCCCCGACGATGTCGCCGTGATCGGAGTTAACAACGACACTGTCTCCTGTGAATCCTGCCACCCTCCCCTCAGCAGCATTGAGCGAAACGACGCCGAAATCGGAGAGGAAGCCGCCCGCCTGCTCGATCGCCTCATCCAAGGTAAGGAGGTTCCGACCGAAGAAAAAATCGTGGCACCCGGAGCGGTCCAAGACCGCCAGTCCACTGACAGTCTCGCCGTCGATCACCCCGATTTGCTCAAGGCCATCGAATACAGCCGCGAGCATTTTCGCGAACCCATCGGTGTGGCCGACATCGTCGAGGCCAATCCCCGCTCCCGCCGTTGGCTCGAAGATGCCTTTGTCGAAAACCTGGGCTGCACGCCTCGCACTTTTCTTTTCCGTCTCCGCATCCGTGAAGCGCAAAAGCTGCTAACCGACAATCCTGACCTGCAACCCGGCGAGGTGGCAGTGCAATGCGGCTACAGTGGCACACGCCAGTTGAATGCCCACTTCCGCTCGGAACTGGGCATGACGGCTAAGGAATTCACCAAGGCCGAGCTCTGATCACGGCTGCGAACCGGAGCCACCGGAATCGCCTGAAGGAATGTCAGTCTCCGCTTGGGTCGGCAAAGGACCGGGCGAAGTGTTTCCCTGGTTAGGAAGCGGCGGCGCCTCCAGCTCCTTGACCAGGTCTGCGGCAAACTGGATCGGCTCTCCTCCACGCTCGAGGTAGAGATCGTAGTGCTGAAAAAGAATATGATTCATCGCCACCTGGATCCAGGCAGCAACGACGTAGACTCCGACGAAGAGCGCGAGGGATCCCAGGATACTCATCGGCATCAAAATGAGGACCAGCAAAATGTAGTAACCAATCAGGCTTAAGCCGACCTTCTTGATGAAACTGCCAATAAATCCCCAGGAAAAACCGGACTTAAAATCCATCATCAACCCGGAGCGAAGCATCACCGGAAAAGAGAACAGCATCATCAGGATGATCGCTCCGAAGTAGAGAAAGAAACCGACGATCGCGAGGATCACGCCCATCTCTTCGGTGCCGCCCTCTGCCATGCCGGCACCGATCATCATCGGAACCATAAGGACCACCATCAGCGGAATCATTACCAGCGAAAGGACAAAAGTCGCAAGAAAAGGCCAGAGTCCGAACTTCAGGTATTCTCCGAAAAAATTAAATTCAAAGTCCTCCGCCTCATGACCGCATCTCTCCCTTGCCATTCTTCGAATCACGAAGCCCATTGAAACAATTGGCCCAATGATAGGGATAAGGGTGCAGACCGAAAGACCCAGGATAGTCATCCATTTCTTTTCGGTTTTGAAGATGTCCTTGAGTGCGGCTCCGAGACTGATGCTCATAGGCGAATCATAGACCGGCGAATGCAAAACATTCAAGCCCGTGCCTTACGGTATTCTATCGACTTTCTCGGCACGGGATTGAGGCCGAAATTTTATTGCAGTGAAATTAGCAGAATCCTAACCTGCGAATTCTCTGCGGAACTAATCCGCGTCGAACCTCTACCATACAGACTCAAAATTAATATGAGCAATATTGTCCCCCTTATCAGTTCCGGCACCGTCGGTCCCCTTGGTATTCTTCATCTCCCCCGACTCTGGCTCAAGGCCTCTCTTGGTGCAGCCGGGAAACTTCACTCAGACTACCCGGCCATCGGCGCGGGCTACGACCAGATGGTCCTCGACGGACTCGGGCTCGACAAGAGTGCCTTCGAAGCCTTCATCGCCGACAGCAAGCCTTCCTACATCGAGCTCGAAGCCTGGGTGCTTGAGCAAAAAGGCGGATCGCTCGACCAGGACGCAGTCGACACCCTGAATGCTGCCATCACCGGCTACATTCACGACGACGAGACCCGTGCCGAGATCCTCGGAGCAGCCGGTCGCGACGACGACGGCACGATCAAGGACGCTGTGAACCTCAACAACCTCGACGACTGGGCTATCTTCCACTCCCAGGAGTTGAAGTAATTCAGAGGGCAATCAGACCGAATTTCAAAGAGCCCGCCCTCGCTGCCACGCGGGGACGGGCTTTTTTCTGCAAATCTCTCCCAACAAAAGCGTTTGTGTTCCGTTCGTGACACTGGTATCGCTCTCAAAATTCAATCCAGGAACACTATGATCATTGCTCCCAAAACCCGTGGCTTCATCTGCACCACCGCACACCCTGAAGGGTGCGCTGCCAACGTGCAGGCCCAGATCGACTACGTGAAATCCCAGCCCGCCCTCGCCGATGGCCCCAAGAAGGTCCTCGTGATCGGGTCGTCCACCGGCTACGGCCTCGCTTCACGCATCGTCCCCGCTTTCGGTAGCGGTGCCGCCACTATCGGCGTGTTCTTTGAAAAGCCCGGAACCGAGCGCAAGACCGGTAGCGCGGGTTGGTACAACTCCGTCGCATTCGAAGAGGCCGCCAGGGAAGCCGGCCTTTACGCCAAAAGTTTCAACGGTGATGCTTTCTCCAATGAGATGAAGGCCGAAGTCATCGAGACCATCAAGGTTGATCTCGGTGAAGTCGACTGTGTCGTCTACAGCCTCGCTTCTCCCCGCCGCACCGACCCGACTGACGGAGAGACCTACAAGTCAGTCCTCAAGCCGATCGGCGCCCCCTACAGCCAGAAGAACCTCAACACCGACACCGGCGAGGTCGACAGCATTTCGATCGAACCTTGCACCGAAGAGGAAATCGCCCACACCATCAAAGTCATGGGTGGCGAAGACTGGGAACTCTGGCTCAACGCTCTCGAAGAAGCCGGTGTCCTCGCCGACGGATTCACCACCGTGGCCTACTCCTACATTGGACCCGAACTCACTTTCCCGATCTACACCAACGGCACCATCGGCAAAGCCAAGGAACATCTCGAAGGTTCCGCCGCTGCCATGAACAAAAAATTCGGTGACGGCACCGCCTTCGTTTCTGTGAACAAAGCACTCGTCACCCAGGCCAGCTCCGCAATCCCTGTGGTGCCGCTCTACATTTCCCTGCTCTACAAGGTCATGAAAGAGGCCGGCAACCACGAAGGCTGCATCGAACAGATCCAGCGCCTCTTCGCCGACCACCTCGCCAACGGAGGCGAGCCCACTCTCGACGAAAAGAAGCGCATCCGCATCGACGACTGGGAAATGCAGGACAACATCCAGTCGGCCGTGGCCGATGCCTGGGAGAAAATCACGACCGAGAACCTTTCAGAGCTCTCTGACTTTTCAGGTTACAAAACCGAATTCCTGAAACTCTTCGGTTTCGGCCTGGAAAGCGTTGATTACGAGTCAGATACGGATACCGAGAGACCTCTGCCCTCCCAATCTTAACGGATTGGCAGATTTATATTTTTCATAACTGTTTGTATTTGTTGTAATTCCGGTTTAGTGTGCCCTCCGGTCCACTCAACCGAACACACACAAACACACGAACAGTTAAATGAAGAGAAGAGTCCTCTGGAGTGCTCTTTCGTTGTCGCTTTTTTTGGGGGCAGCGTTATTCACATCATGCTCGAATGTTGAGCACAGTACCGCGTCAGCGGCTCGTCATGGCGGAGCCTTTCAAGGGGCTTTCCGACCGAAACCATCTATCGAGCGCCATTTGAGTGGAGCCCGAATTAACCCTGCCGTTCTATCACAGAGCACCCGCAGCAACACGCGCGTCGTCATCGATGTCGCCGATCAGCGCGGCTACCTGCTCGTGAATGGAGCGATCGCCGTCGACACCCCGGTTTCCACCGCCCGTCCCGGCAAGTGGACCCCGCGTGGCAGCTTTTCCATGAGCCAGCGCGTTCGCACCGGGAAGGTCTCGACCATCTATGGTGTCGAGATGCCCTACTGGATGCGACTCAGCGGGACCGTCTACGGCGTGCACGCCGGACACCTGCCCGGCTACCCTGCCTCGGCCGGTTGTATCCGCCTGCCTGTAAGCGCTGCCCAGGTGATCTACGACAACACCACCTACGGCACTCGCGTCAACATCTACAGCAGCTGGGACGGAGCCTGATTCTTTTTCACAGAGGACGACTCTTTCGCGACATCCGTTCGGATCAATTCGACCGGATGTTTCCGCTGCGACTCACTGTTTCGGAAGGGCACTTCCGGGATACCTAAACCCGCCGCCAGCAGTCAACACTCCGGAAAATACTTCTACCGAACCGAAAATTCTTCCCACGCCTTAGCAATGCCGGCTTCCTCGGTGTTCCCTTCGTGGAAAATGGTGCGGTAACGGAACACAAGCGTTTCGCCGTTCTTGATCACATGATCACCGGCATTCTCGGGAGCGTCTTTCTCGAAATTCCCCTGGCCGAACGGGTTCGCCGTGAACAAGCCGTAGTGACGTGCGTGCCACCAGGTGGGGTAACGAAAATTTGAAGGGTGATCCAGAATCGCAATGCCAACCTCGTTGCCGGCACGATCCACCCCAAAGTAATCCACCCACTTGGCGCGCTTGCCCCACGCTTCCTTGTTCGTGACACCGTCGCTGTTAAGGATCTGTCCCTTGGCATGCTCACCCTCGAGTCGCAGCGTCGGAATCGTCCGAATGGACCAGGCACCTTCCTTGTCGTCGTTGATGGTCACGTCGCCTGCGTCAGCAATCAGGGAAATAGTCGCGTCCACCACCAGTGCGCCGGACTTGGTGTAGAAAAGACGGAACTCGCGGGTATCCGACATGATGCGCTTCTCGGGTTCATCAAATGACTTCCACTCAGACTTCACCTTGAAGCGAATGTCATCGCGGGAAGTCTGGACAAAATTCATGCCCTGGTGACGGATCATACCAAAGGAACGTCCTTTCTGTTTTTTCTCATCGAGGGGAAAGTGCCAGAAGTCGAGACCGTTGACCTTGCCGAGGCCGTACCACATGCCGCGGTGGTGGATGTGATCATCGGCTTCATCTTCGAAGCCTTCCTTCATCGGCCAGTGCCGGGTCATATTTTCACCGGACGGGCCGATCACCGGATAAAAGTAGGGCTTCCCTGCCGTTTCACCGGCGTTGTAGCTGGTGATGTGCTTGCCGCCGTAAAAGATCATGATGGGATCCGTCCCCCGAATCACCCATCCGCCCTCAGAGTGCCCGATATCCTGGGCAGCGACTTTCGAGGAGAAAAAGGCGAGCGATGCAAAAACGAACAGCGGTAGGAAAGCGGTGAATTTCATGTGGAATCCCTGTTGGAGCGAGGAAGTATCTCAACTCTTGCCGATCGCCACAAGCGCCCATACCATACGTCAACGAGCCTCTCAGCTTTCTCTTTTTTGCACACCATACGTTAACGAGTCTCTCAGCCTTCTAAATTCTGCATATGTTTGATACCCGGGAAAGACCTCAGATGGTTGAACGCGCCTACCTCATCGGCGCCTACTTCAATCGCGAGGACGAAGAAGTCGCCCAGAGCCTGCTGGACGAGCTGGCCGAACTGGTGACTACGCTTGGCATTAGCATCATTGCCAAGCGCTGCATTTTTGTGCGCTCCCGCAGCAAGCGCTACCTCACCGGCACAGGCAAGGCTGCTGAACTGATTGAAGAAGCGATCGACCTCGATGCGGACTGCATTGTCTTCGACAATGAAATGACGCCCTCGCAGCAACGCACCTGGGAAACCGATGCGGACATGACTGTGATCGATCGCGAAGAGGTCATTCTCGATATTTTCCGGATGCGGGCTCAGACCAAGGAAGCCCGCCTCCAGGTCGAGCTCGCGCGCATGCAGTACTCGCTGCCTCGACTCGCCCGGATGTGGTCCCACCTCGACCGCCAGGGCGGCGGAGGTGGCGGCGGCGGTAAAGGCGCGGCCCGTGGTGAAGGTGAACAGCAGATCGAGGTCGACCGCCGACTCGCCCGCAAGCGTATCGATCGGATCAAAGCGGAGCTGGAGGACGTTCGCCGCAATCGTCAAACTCAGCGCAAACAACGCGCTGATGAAGGCATCTGCCAGGCCTCCATTGTCGGCTACACCAA
>JABSSQ010000089.1 GCA_013213905.1 Verrucomicrobiales bacterium
AGAAATTAAGTAAGCCGCTTCCCGGGATTTCGATATCAAGCTGCCAATTGATATTTTTCGGTACGGCGGTTCCTACGATGGGAGAGTGGGTTCAATATTTGCAGGAAACATTAACCACCGATGTGTCTTTGATCATCATCGGGGCGGGTTTCTTTGGCTTGTTCTTTGGCTGGCTAATGGCTCGGCCCTGGGGCAAGAAATCACCCCGGGAGGATGAAGGAGGTGCCATGGGCTCCGATGTTTCTGAAGAGTTGAACTGGCGCCACGAGAAGCTGATCCTGCTCGAGCGTCAGGAAGTTGAGCGTGAGCTGCGCCTCCAGGGATTCCTCGAAGGTTTTTCGATCAGTCACGGTGGGACAGAAACTGAAGTGCGAGCTCGGTTCTTTGCCCTGGCTGAAGGGCTGCGATCGATGAGGGCGCGTGTGGGAACTGATCTTTCAAGGTTGTCTCTTGCAATGGAAAGACTGGAGAAGTTCAAGGCCGATGGCGCGCCTCGACCGGATGCCTTGGACGCTTGTATCGATATGGCGAGCGGGCAGGTGGAGCGGTTGAAGGAATTGCGCGATGCTTTGCGACCGGTCAGCACTAAAGTGACTGCTATCGAAAAAGACCTCGAGCAGTCACAGTTCTCGGCGCTGGAGGAGAAGGATTCCCTCGTGGAGCGATTTGAGGAGGTTCGATCCGAACTCGAGGTTTCGAACGCCAATATGTCCGTTCTCGCGAACGAAACGGACCGGGGTATTCGCGATTTGCTGGGCGCCGGAAAGGAGGAGGTTTACGAGCCCTTGCGGAACGTCCTGTTGGTTGACGGGTCCAATACCGGTTCGCTACCGTGCTCGCCTTCAGAATCTTTGAGCGACGAGCTGTCTGCATTGATTCTCGCCTTGAAAGGGTTGGAAGCTCCCGATGAGGAGCCTGAGTCCGCGGAAGAGACCACCCCGGCACCGGCTATCGAAACGGTGGATCTCGAGGAGCCGGTTCTCGAATTGGCTGATGAGGAACCGGAGTCTGATGAGCCCGTTATCCTCGGATCTCAAATTTTCCCCGGGTTCAGCAACGCCAGCGATGGCAATGATGAGGCGGCAAGCGAGGCCGAACCCGCTCTGTTAGGTGAGGCGCCGGAAGACGGGGAAGAGGAGGACGCGCAAGACTCGATGGTGATCTTTCGTTCTAATGACGTGGAGCTATGGGGGAAAGACGTTTACCGCGGTTTGAATTGCCGGGCGCGTTCCCTCGCGACGCTACCGTCGTGGGCTCGCTGGATTGGGATCCGGCGGCTGGATACGGGGGAGAGGGTCTTTTCCAAGATCGACCAGGAGACTTATGAGCATGGAGGCAACGGCGATGCCGTGGGATTCAATGCTTCGAATGAACTCTTCTACGGTGCCCGTCATCTCGGGATGTTTTCTGATTCCTGTCCCAATGAGGTGGAGACGCGTTTTACCTACGGAGGGTGGGGATTCGGGCACCGTGTCAGCGATCCGGGAAATGATTCTGCGACTACCCAGGCTTCCGGTTGGGAGGGCAAAGAAATTCCTGCAGACACCGTTTTTGAGATTTCCCTTTTCGCAGATTTACCCGACTTGGAGGAACAGGACAGCGTCCTTGAGGGTTAGGATAGTGAGGTAGAGGAGATTCTTTGAAAAGAGTTTGGCGCTTTTCGTTAACCTCTTAGCGGTGGAAACCGTTCCGTAATCGGCTAAATTTCCGGTATTCCGGACTCTTCAAACAACCCTTCGATCCCCAACTTTGAAATCCTCGGCCGAATCGGTGGAGGTGCCTACGGGGAAGTCTTTCTCGCCCAGTCGGTCACCGGTATGTTCCGGGCCATCAAAATCGTGAGGCGGGAGGACTTTGAATACGAGCGAACCTTTGAGCGCGAATTCGAGGGGATCCAGCGCTACGAGCAGGTTTCCAAAGATCACCCGGGACTGGTTGACGTTCTGCACGTGGGGCGCGATGACGAGGGCGGTTTCTATTATTATGTGATGGAACTCGCCGACGATGAAAACGGCGAGTCCGAAAACATCGATCCGGAAACCTACACGGCCAAAACACTCAGTTCCGAGATGAAGGCCACCGGGGCGAAATCCATTCTCGATACGGTGAACCTGGGAATTTCCCTCGCCGGAGCACTAGGCCATCTTCACGAGGCGGGGCTGACCCACCGCGATGTGAAGCCGTCGAATATCATTTTTGTGAAAGGTGTCCCCAAGCTGGCTGACGTAGGATTGGTGGCTCAGTCAGGTCAGCGCACCTACGTGGGGACAGAGGGCTATGTGCCTCCGGAGGGACCCGGGACCAGCTCGGCGGACCTCTATTCTCTGGCGATGGTTCTTTACGAGGTCCACACCAAGAAGGACCGCCTCGATTTCCCTGAACTCCCTACCAACCTGGAAATACCTCCTACGGTCAACCGCGATGAATGGCGGGGATTGAACACGGTGATTTGCCGCGCGGGATCACCCGATTCGAGAAAGCGATATGAATCTGCCCGGGCGCTCGCTATCGCTTTGCGCGAGGTGATCGAGGGAAGTCATGGCTACCGGTCCGGCAGGAAAGGGAGCAAGGCCAGGAATGTTCTGGTGACCGTCATGGTAATGGGGCTGCTCGCGATTACCGGCTACGGCGGTTACTGGGTTTGGAAGGACAGCCATGAGTTCCGTGATGACAACTCGGATCATCTCAGCGGTAAAGGCAAAGGAAGCGGCGAATCGACGACTGTCAGTGGCAATGATTCCGGGAGTGGGACTGGCATCGCAGGCAATACCACGGGGAATGGTGCAAACGATTCCGGCCAGGAAGATTCCGACGGAAAAGGGAAGGGTAAGGCGGCCGACACTGGCAACGAAGGTAGCGGGGGCAAAGGCGGAAAGTCAGGAAAGGGAACTTTTACCATCATTGATGACGATGATGACAACCTGATCAATGGCGAGGTGGTGATTCGAGACGATGTGAACACCAATATCAAGCCACCCAAAACCGATACTGGTTCGGAAGACCCGAAGGATCTTCCAAAGACCGATGAGGATGATACCGTGGTAGAAAACGATCCCAAGGAAGATCCTGACAAGGATACCACTAAAGTAGTGGCTCAGGAGGTAACTGGCCAACTCAAGCTCATGAGTCGACCAAGCGGAGCGACCGTCTGGATCGATGGTGAAGAAGTCGGAATTACGCCCCGGCCGTTGGTGCTTCCGGTTGGGGCAGTGGAGATCGTACTGAAGTATCCCGGGTATCATGACCTGGTTTACCAGACGATGGTGAAAGAGGGGTTTGTGGTGGTGGAGAAGTCCCTGATCGAAGATCGGCGCCCCGCGCCCGGAACCAGTTGGGTCAATTCTCTCGGCGTGAGATTCGAACCGGACTACCTTCAGAACTCGGTAACTGTTGAGAGTGTTTCGACTCAGCTGTTCGACACCTTCAACGCTGCCACTGGGCAGCTGCTTCCTTTAAGCGTGAAGGACGGGCTGGCCCTGGTGACAGATCAAAAGGGACGATGGGCCTTTGCCGACTGGATGACCGAGGTGGATCGTGGTTCCGGGTTTCTGAGCTCGAAACAGTATTACCGGCCCATTGATGGTTCCGAGACGCTGGAAAATCACGACTTCAAGCTGGTGGTGGATAACCGGATGGGAACGATCCTTCTGAACTCCGAACCCCCGGGGGCCTTGATTCGCCAGAATGGAAAAGTCATCGGTGATACCGAGGAAACCGTCAGCAACCTGAGACTGGGACCTTACGAATTCGAACTGGATCTGCCGGGTTACCAGCTGGTGACCGTATCGGGTCAGCTCAACAACGTGATTCCTGTTCCCGTGAATCAGCAGCTGATCTCGAACCAGTCGGTTGTCTTCGGATCTTCGTGGACGAACAGCCTGGGGATGTCGCTGGTGCCGGTCGGTGATGTGCTGGTGGCTTCCTACGAAACACCGCTGATGGATTATCGCGACTACGTCACCGACATGCAGATCGCGATGCCGGTAACGGCGATTTCGCAGGAATTGAATCACCCGGTGACTGGCATCACACGCAACGAAGCCGAGGCTTTCTGCGATTGGTTGACCCTGAGGGAGCGCAGCCTAGATATGATCCGGCCGACGCAGCGCTATCGTTTGCCGACCGATGCTGAGTGGAGCCTGTTCGCCGGGATCACCGGAGAATCCGGCAACACCCCGGAAGAGCGCGGTCGCCAGGGGCAGGCCCAATATCCGTGGGGTGATGCCTGGCCGCCCCTCAGTGGAAGCGGCAACTACGCCGATGAATCGGCGTCCGGCCTTCTCAGGAATTATGTGATTGCCGGGTACAACGACAATTTTCCGGCGACCTCGATGATAGGCAGCTTCGGTCCGCGGGAGAATGGCATGCACGATC
>JABSSQ010000009.1:0-22655 GCA_013213905.1 Verrucomicrobiales bacterium
ACGGTCATGGCCGTCCGTTCGTTCATTGCGGCAAGGAAAGCACAAGCCTAGTCGGGTTTGGCGAACTCCCGCCTGAGAGAGAATCATCTCGTCCTGCTCCGGAGACGTAATCTGGAGCGATGGAACGAAGTGAAATCATGGGACGCTATCAGCACTATGTGCTGGAGCATGGCACACCGCCTCCTTCGGTGTATGCCTTCGCCAAGGGCCTCGAAATCGGAGAGCGTGAATTCTTCGAGCAGTTCGGTTCTTTCGAGGCATTAGAGTCAGATCTCTGGGAGACGACGGTATGCGAAACGCTGGAAGCGGTAAGATCAGGAGAAGACTGGACCGGCTTTAACGCTCATCAGTGTCTGCTGACTTTTCTTTACGCCTATTGCGATCGGATCCTGGATCAGCGCTCCTTTTTCCTGGCGCGGTTTCCGCGATGGAAAAAGAGCAGCGGACAACCCCCGGAAGGTCTTTGCGGCATGCGTTCCGCGTTCACCGAATTTGCTGACGAAATCCTGGAGAAGGGAATGGCGAATGGCGAAATCGCCTGCCGCGGAGCGATGACACGGACCTACCCGTTGGGCTTGTTTGGTCATTTTCTTTCGGTGGTTGAATTCAATCTCGCCGATGACAGCTCGGGTTTCGAGCGCACTGATGCCTACATTGAGAAGTCGGTTCGACTGGCGTTCGATGTGATCGGAACCCAGGCGGTGGACTCGGCGTTTGATCTCTTCCGGTTTCTCAGCGGGCGCAGCTGGGCTAAAGCTGATTGATCCATGGCCATCGAACAGCAGTCCATTCCTTCCGGGCGTGCCTCCCGGGTCACGGCTCTCGCCGGTGCCGGGGCAAAGGTCGGGGTGAATTATCTCAAGCATTACAGCAAGCGTGCTGTCGGTGCGGGGGCCGATAACGAGGCATTGGACGAGGCCAACGCCGGAGCGATTTACGATACCTTCTCCAAGCTCAAAGGCGGACCGCTGAAGTTTGCCCAGATGCTCAGTATCGATCGCAATATTCTCCCGGAGGCCTATCGCAAGCAGTTCGCCCAGGCTCAGTATTCCGCTCCGCCCTTGTCGTATCCGCTGGTGGTTCGCACGTTCAAGCGGGAATTCGGAAAAGAGCCGCTCGCGATCTTCGATAGCTTCACCCGGTCAGCCGTTCACGGGGCATCGATCGGCCAGGTTCATCGGGCGACGATCAGGGAGCAAACCTTTGCCGTGAAAGTTCAGTACCCGGGAGTGGCCGACAGCCTCGACAGCGACCTCGCTGTGGTGAAGCCGGTGGCCTTGCAGATTCTTGGGCTGAAGTCTACAGAGGTGGGTCCGTATTTTGAAGAGGTGCGTGAGCGCTTGCTTGAAGAAACGAACTACACTCTCGAGCTGGAGCGATCCATGGCCTTGTCCAAGGCGACGTCGGAAAAGATCGAAGGGATCCGCTTTCCTGAATATTACCCCGAGTATTCCAATCGGCGGGTGCTGACGATGGACTGGATTGACGGGCAGCCGCTGGACCGCTACGCGGCGGCGGAAACTGATCAGGAGCGACGCAACGCGGTGGGGCAGGCGATCTGGGACTTTTACCATTTCCAGATTCATCAGCTGAAACAGTTTCACGCCGATCCGCATCCGGGGAACTTTCTTGTCGACGAGCAGGGGCAGGTGGTTGTCCTCGATTTCGGCTGCACCAAGCAGATCGACGAAGAGTTTCATCGCGACTACTTCCGTTTCCTCGATCCTGAGGTGGTCGAAGACGAAGCCGCTTTTATCGAGGCACTGGAAACGCTCGACATCATCTCGCCTGAAGATTCGCCCCGCGATCGCGAACTGATCATTGAAAGTGCGAGACGCGGAACCCGCTTGCTCGGGAAGCCGTTCCACGAAGGAAGTTTTGATTTCGCGGACGATTCCTACATGGCCAGTATCTTCGAGATGGGCGAAGAGCAGCGCAGGAACCAGGACTTTCGCGATGTGCGTACGGCTCGCGGATCCGCGGATTCGATCTATCTCAACCGGGCCTACTTCGGTCTCTACTCCCTGATGGGACTCTTGAAGGCGAAGATTGAGGCTCGCCGCGACGTGGTTTGATCCGGGCAGCAGGCGGTTGGAAGTTGCCGATGGCCCTTTTTTCCGCGTCTTGAATTCCGCGCGCAGTTCCTTCAGGGTGACCGGCAGCACTTTCCATGTCGAACCCAGATCTCATTTCCTCACTCAAAGCCGTGGTTGGCGAGAAATACGTTCTCACCAGGGAGAGCAAGACAGCCTACTATCGTTCGGGATTTCGTTCGGGATTTGGCGGAGCCGCTGCTGTGGTTTTTCCCGCCACTTTGCTCGAGCAGTGGCAGGTGCTCCAGGCCTGTGTTGACGCCAACTGTGCCATCATCATGCAGGCCACCAAGACGGGCCTCACGGAGGGTTCCTGCCCCAGTGGGTTCGACTACGACCGGGAGGTTGTCATCATTAATATCACCCGCATCAAGAAGATCATTCTGCTGGATGGCGGTAAGCAGGTCCTCGCGTTCCCCGGGGCGACGCTTCACGAGCTGGAACAGGTGCTGAAACCGCTCGGACGAGCGCCGCACTCGGTAATCGGTTCGACCACGATCGGTGCCACCATCGTCGGCGGTATTGCCAACAATGCGGGCGGAGCGCTGTGCAAGCGCGGTTCTTCCTACACGGAGTTGTCGCTGTTTGGAAAGGTCGATGAGGACGGCAAGCTCAACCTGGTGAATCACCTCGGGATCAAGAACCTCGGCGACACACCGGAGGAAATTTTCGCCCGGCTGGAGAAAGGGGAGATCCCCGTGGAGGATCTGGAAGGATTCGACCAGCTCGCGTCAGATCGCGGATACGGAGACCGGATTCGCGATCTCGAAGCGGAGGTGCCCAATCGTTACAACGCTGACCCGGAGCGTCTTTTTGAGGTCAGTGGCAGTGCCGGTAAGGTAGCGGCGTTCGCGGTACGGGTGGACACCTATCCGGTGGCTGAGCGCAAGCAGGTCTTCATGCTGGGCAGCGATGACCCTGAAAACTTTGCGACCTTGCGGAAGCATATTCTCACCAAATTCAAAGATCTGCCGGACATGTGCGAGTACATGAACCGCGGAATCTTCGACACGGCGGAGAGATACGGGAAGGACGTTTTTCTCTCCATCAAGCACCTCGGGACAGAGAAGTTGCCTAAGGCCTACGCCCTGAAGTCGGGTGCGGAGTATTTCCTGAACAAGATTCCGTTCCTGCCGAAATTTCTGCCCGACCTGTTCCTCTACTATGTGAGCCGGCTCTTTCCGCAGCACCTGCCGAAGCGCCTTCTCGAATACCGTGACCGCTTTGAGTATTACCTCATTCTCAGCATGAGCGACGGCGGGATCGATGAAGCGCGCACTTATCTCGAGGAGGCATGGGGAAAGATCGACGGGGTGGATTTCTTCGAGTGTGACGAGGAGGAACAGCAGGCGGCCCTGTTGCATCGCTTTGCCGCGGCCGGCGCTGCGATTCGTTACCAGAACCTCAATCAGAAAACGACCGAGGAAGTGCTCGCGCTTGATATTGCCCTGTTAGGACATGATGCGGAATGGGTCGAGGAGCTCCCCGAAGAAATCACCGAGCACCTGGACCTCGCGCTCTACTACGGTCACTTCATGTGTCACGTCTTTCACCAGGACTACATCTTCAGGAAGGGCACTGACATTGAGGCCATGAAGAAAAAGATGCTGGAGCTCCTGGATGCGAAGGGTGCGAAGTATCCCGCCGAGCACAATGTCGGTCACATGTATCAAGCGGACTCGACCCTGAAGGATTTCTACGAATCACTCGATCCGACCAATACCTTCAACCCGGGAATCGGAAAGATGTCGAAGCGTCGTCGCGTCGAGTTTACCTGAGCAAATCACTGGCCGCCCAGTCGTGCCCCGTATTCATTGGTGGGGTCGCGATACATGGAGTGAAGGTGATCGTGCGGGTCACCTCCCAGGTCCTGGCCGGCAAACTCAATGATCAGGGTTGGGCCCTGAATGCGGTAGGAGTAGTCACCGTCGTCTTCCACCGGTCCCCACCATGCGAAGGTCATGCGATCGATTTCGCCGTCCAGTTCCTTGAGACGTTTGGTCGAGAACGGTTCCGGGAGATCGTTGACGTAAAGCTGGATGACTTTCATCAACGCTGCCTTTTGCGCTTCATCGAGATTCTCGCAGGAGACTCCGACTGCATCGGAAACGACGCCGTCACGACCGGCACCGGCAACCAGGTTGCCGCGCTTCTTTCCAAGGATGGCTTCGCCCTGCTGAGCTTCACTGAGGGTGCGAAGAAAGGCGAGTCCGGCGGCGTCCTTGCCCGCCATCGGTTCGACTGTGTTTTGATCGAGTTCGAATTCGCGAGGCTGAGTGCCGATGAAGGTGGGTGAAAGTGACATGCCGTCGCCGTGAAACGCGAGATTGATGGCGAGGTGGTGGCCATCGAACTGAATCGCCCACGGGGTTTCGGCTGAGGGAGCACCGAAAATGGCGAGCCAGTAGTCTTCGGCCCCGAATCCGGGGCGGCGTTCTCCGTTTCTTAGAAGGCGGTCATCTGCCAGCGGAATGCCTCGTGCTTTGGCGTAGCCTTGCGGGCTCAGGACCGTTGCGAGCAAATCGAAAGCGAGTTTGAGTTGGCTCTCGCTCAGGTCACCGAGGCGAACGCCTCCCTGGGGGCCGCGGGGAGGCACGTTGGTCCAGCGGGACTTCTCGATGCTGTCGTAGGGAAGGGCGGCCTGACCCCGCAGGTCGTCATTGAGGCTGTCGAGAAAGGCCTGAGCCTGCGCCGCCATGGCATCCGGAGAATGGGTCTCGGGTGCCTGCGGGGTGTAGTTCGAAAATACTTCGCTGGGCAACGAAGGAAACTTGGAGTCCTGGGCCGTGACCGGGACGGTCATCGAGATCAGGAGGGTTACCGGAAGGAGAGTCAGCTTCATGAACCCAGATTGAGTGAGCGGCTTCAAAATGTAAATCGAGAACGGAGTTCGCAGTTATTTTGCGTTGAGAACAAGTTTGCCAAAGTCGGCCTGCCCGTGGAATCGTCCTTAGCGTGAGTGATAGCAAATCCAGCGACGATCTTCTGTCCCGGCTTCACCAGGAAATCCTGGGAGCGCGTGCGCGTGTCTACGAAGTGGGCAAGCCGACCCCGTTGGAGGCGATCGACGTAGAAGACGGGACGACCATTTACCTGAAGCGCGAGGACCTCTCGCCGATGCACGCCTACAAGTGGCGCGGAGCCTACAACCGGATGGCGATGCTCGATCCGGAGACGACGAAGGGGGTCGTCGCGGCATCTGCCGGTAACCATGCCCAGGGGGTGGCGATCGCTGCGGCAAAGTTTGGCGGCGTTTTTGAAACGCGGATTTTCATGCCGTTAAACACTCCGCAGATGAAGCAGGATGCGGTGAGGCAGCTCGGTGGTGATGCGGTCACTATCGAACTGATAGGTGACCGCTACGATGATTCGGTGGCCGCTGCGAAAGCCTGCGCGGAGGAAAACGGGTTTGAGTTGATTCATGCGTTTGATGACCTCGCCGTCATGGGCGGCCAGGGAACGATTGCGGATGAAGTGGTCATGAGTGGGGAGGGTCCGTTCGATGCGGCCTTTCTCCAGATCGGTGGGGGAGGGATGGCTTCCGGTGTCGCGGCCTGGTTGAAGTATTATTATCCTGACATTACCATTTACGGTGTCGAGGGAGTCGGGCAGGCTTCGATGAAGGCGGCGGTCGAACAGGGCGAGCGGGTCCGTCTCGAAAACGTGGATGTGTTTTGCGATGGAACGGCGGTGGCTGTGGCGGGCGAACAGACTTTCGAGCTATGCCGCGACCTCGTCGATGAGTTCCTGACAGTCACCAACGAGGAAGTCTGTGCGGCGATGCAGTTTCTCTGGGAGAAAAAGCGGGTGATCCCGGAGCCGGCCGGCGCCATGGGACTGGCGGGATGGGCGATTCATCGCGACCGGCTTCCGCGTCATCGCAAAGTCCTCGCGATTGTTTGCGGAGCCAACATGGACTTCGCGCAACTGCAGCGAGTGGTGAGGGCGGCGAGAATCGGTTCCCACACAAGACGCTATCTTCGCTTCGAAATTGAAGAGCGCCCCGGGACCTTGTTCCAGTTGCTGAACGAATTGAGGACACGTGCGAGCATTGTGGAGTTTCAATATGGCAAGACTGATCGCGAGAGAGCGTGGCCGGTGATTGGATTCGACTCGGCTGAGGAGTCTTTCAACGAACTGGAAGCTGCCTGGAAGAAGCGGGGATTGAAATTCGAGGACCTGACCGGCGAACCGGACATCGAATTTCGCGCCTTCAACCTCGAGCCCGGCTTGCTTCACGAGCCGCTCTTTCTCCAGATCGAATTTTCGGAGCGTGCCGGTGCGCTGGCCGCTTTCCTCGAGGGGGCATCGAAGTTATCTGATTTTGTCTACTTCGATTACCAGTATTCGGGTGAGCGGGTTGGCCGGGCCCTGATTGGTTTTGATTTTCCTGACAAAGAAGCGCGGGAGCGTTTCCTCGAATTTACCGAAACGAGCCGCGATGCCACCCGGACCTATCGTGCCCTGAGTGAGAAGCAGATGAGCCGGGTGCTGGGACGGCCCTGGAACGGTTCCGGCACGTAGACATCGAACCGTTGTCAGGAATTTTGATCTGGAGCGTCATTCACTCTGGCAAGAGAGTTGCTGGGATTCCAGACTGGCTTCGGGAAGCTACCGCGAAACATGAGACAACTAGCCACAGCAGCGGCGCTGATCACCATGGCGGTGATGGCGTCTTCCTGTGCCATGATCCCGGCAAAGCTGGAACGCTCTCACTTTGTTGGCGCTGCCAACTGCCCGTTTGAGGCGGAGACTCTGCACTCATTAATCGAGATCTCACTGGAGGATCCGAATGAGGGTCGATCGGCCCATGCTCTCGGGCATGTCCTTGAAATGTGGCTGGCGCAGCATGGTTCGCAGACTTCAGGGACCATCACTCCGGACGAGCTGTCCACAAGAGACACCATCTATCGGGTGCGATTTACGGCGAACGGCCCCGCCAAATTTCTTCCGGGCTATTTCGATGAACTGAGCCCGGCGGTGGATTTCCAGGTGAAACGATTGGAGCGATTTACCCGCGAAGGAGTGGGAACGCCGATGAAGGCGCTTCGGGAGAATCGGGGCGAGGAATCGATTGAAAGTTACTATCCGCCAGAGGCGATCACTCGCGAGGTCACGGCGGTGATCCATCCCGGAGCGCGACGGGGCAAGGTGCAGGAGATATCGATCGAGTTATTATGTGCTCTGTATCATGAGGATGTGGTTGTCGAGGGGACGAGGAAGCCTCTTGCCGCTGACTACACGGTTGCGCTCGCGGCCCTGCTCGAAAGAACCAAGGGGCTCGCTAGAGCAGAAGTGGGCGATCTTTTCCGGCGGTCTCCTTCCCGGGATCCGCAGCTGTTCATGATGGAGCCTTACGATCCGAATAAGGAAGTGCTCATCATGATTCACGGTCTCCTCTCGTCTCCGCTGACCTGGGCCGAGCTGACCAACGATTTGCGCTCCGATCCTGAGATCCGGGAGCGCTATCAGATCTGGCAGTACCTCTACAACACCTCGGCGCCCGCGCTCTATTCCGGGCGAATCCTGAGAACCCAATACCGGGACCTGCGTCGACAACTTGATCCGGGGCAGAATGATCGAGCCATGCGATCCACCACACTGGTCACTCACAGCATGGGGGGAATCGTGGCCCGGAGCCTGATTACCGATCCCGGTGATGCCTTCTGGAAAGCCGGGTTTACCCAGTCCTTTGAATCACTCACATTGAGCCCGGATGATCGGGCCGCGCTGAAAGAGGCCTTTTTCTGGCGGCCAGAACCCAGTGTCAAACGCGTGATTTTCATTGCGGTTCCTCATCGCGGCAGCAAATTTGCCGACAATCCGGTGGGCCGAATAGGGCGGGGGCTGGTGAAGCCTCCGAGTCAGTTCCAGGCCTTCTATGACCGGGTGTCCTCAGCCAATCCGGGAGCGTTCACCGAGGCCTACGCCGATCTGGGCAAAGGCAAACTGGACAGTGTCAGTGCTCTGTCGCCAGAGCAGCCGACTCTGCAGATCCTGCCGGATCTTCCTCTCGGATACTCCGTCAGCCTTCACAGCATCATCGGGGATCGGGGGCGCTCCGGTCCGCTGGAAGAGAGCTCCGACGGGATTGTCGAATACTGGAGCAGCCACATTGACCACGTGGATTCCGAGACGGTAATCCCGTTCCCCCACGAAATGCTCCACGAAGAGGAGCTTATCGAGGAGGTAAAACGGCTGCTCAAGCTCCGCTGAGCCACCAGAATTTCTCCATTTTCTGCGCCCTAAAAAGCGGTTGAACGAATCGGC
The DNA here is from genome assembly GCA_013213905.1 of Verrucomicrobiales bacterium. Taxonomy (GTDB): domain Bacteria; phylum Verrucomicrobiota; class Verrucomicrobiia; order Verrucomicrobiales; family DEV007; genus Arctic95D-9. Next base: position 8,364 of record JABSSQ010000009.1, read on the forward strand.
GTTTTTCTCTACCTTCCGAGCCCTTGCGATCTCCCTATGAGATTGGCGGGGCCAAACCTCTGCATCGATTCATGCTGACACAAATTCGCCACATTCAGAAAGGCACTCTTATCGTCGTCACGATCCTGATCGTGATTGCTTTCGCTTTCCTTTATTCCGACTACGACATGGGCCAGGGACGCCTGGGAACCCAGAACTGCGTGATTAAGGTCTACGACCGCTGCGTTCGCGTGAAAGAAGTTCAGAAGCTAGCCAGCTACTACGATGTGGCCCGCGAGCTTGGTATGGGAGAGTTCTCCGTTGCGCTCTTCGGAGAGAATCGCATGGACGACGACCGCACCAACTTCGTGCTGAGCCTCTTGATTCTCAGGAAAGAAGCCGAGTCCCTCGGGGTCGAACCTTCTGCTGAGGAGATCAAAGCGGAGATCCCGAAGCTTCCCATTTTCCAGCAGGCCTGGGTGGATGCGGCCTTTGTTGAGAACAACATCCTCGGCCCCAACGGCTTCACTGACGGCGATCTCGCCCAGTTGGTGAAGGATTACCTGACTTTCCAGAAAGTCCGCGACCTCATCGGTGTCGGACTGACCACGGTCCCCAGTGAGATCGACAAACTCTACGTCCGCGCATACCAGAACTACACCGCTTCTCTGATCAACTTTGACCGCGAGGCGGCTGCCGCTGACGTCAAGGTGACTGACGAAGAGGTTCAGACCTACTTCGACGAGAACTCCGGGAACCTGATGTCCGACATCCGCCGTTCTTTTGATTACGCCAAGTTCTACCCCAAGGAACTTCCCGAGGACGCCACTCTGGAGCAGAAAGCCAAAGCGGAGCAGGCCTTCCTTAATGCGATCAATCACGCCTATGCTGATCTCGCCGAGGACGATGTGAACTTCGCCGAGGTGGCCAAGCAGTATGCCGGTGAGAAAGCCGACTACAACATGGAAGCCGGCACCTATGAGGCATTCAAGGTCAGCGAAGCTCCCGAGGCTCTTGCAGAGAACAGCATGCTCCTGAGCCAGCTTTTCAGCGAGGCGCTCCCCGTTGGCAGCGTCACTGTCCCGGTTTCCAATGGTGACGGCAGCTTCTATGTCTTTGCCCTGACCGGGCAGGAAGATCCCCAGCCTCTGAGCCTGGAGGAAGCCAAGCCGCTCATCGTGCAGGCTCTCACCGCCAAGAATTCCAACCGCATCGTCAATGATGCCGCCAACGCGGCCCGCGCTGCGATCAATGAATCGCTTGAGGCCGGTAAGTCCTTCGACGAAGCCATTAAGGCCGCCAAGGTAGAGGCTGAGTCCCTCCCGGTTTTCTCCATCAACCAGATGCCGGAGGATCTCGAGAATGCGAGTTCCATCGCGGTGGCTGTTGGTGAGATGGGCGAAAAGGAGCTTTCCGAGGTGATCGAAGCCCCCGGTGGTGAGGGTTATATGCTGGTTTACGTCGACAAGATCGAGCTCTACGAGGACGAGGAAGCCGAGAACACCAAGCGTGCCATTGCTTCTTCCATGGAAGCCGGTCTTCGCTACCGCATGTTTAACTCCTGGTTCAATCAGCGGAAAAAGGCATCCGGCTCCAGCCGCGCCGGCGCGATTCGCCCGACCACTGAAGAGGGAGAGGAAGAAGAAGGTTGAGCGACGAGGTCCAGGATATCTTTGATGATGCCAATGGCGATCTCGCCATTGGCGACCTGGAAAGTGCGGTGGTGAAATACCGCCGCTGCGTCGAACTCGACGCCGATTTTTTTGATGGCTGGCACGCGCTGGCCATGGCCCTGATGAAAACGGGCAAGATCAAGGAGGCCATCGGAGCTGGCCTCCAGGCGACGACCTTGAAGCCGAATGACCTCTTGGCATGGACTGCGCTCTCGCAGATGTATGTGCAGGATGGCCAGATCGGTGAGGCGGAGGATGCCAAAGCAAATGCGCGAATCCTTTCCCTGGGCGGGAAGATCGTGAAGGAGGCGGAGTAGGCGAGAGGGAATGTCGCGGAAGATACCAACTTTCCGAAGGTGTCGAAGTGGTAGCGAAATTCGTGAGAGTTTCGTTGGGTGAGGTGAATGCCTCTTGGAGAATTGGGTGCACTCACGGTCGCGGGGGACCGCGACCCTCCATGCGCTGCCGCGCGGAGCTTGCATTCTCAAGGATTACCTAAAGTTCTCACCTCTGACAATCAGCGATGAGAGGCCGGAAGCGGCTGTTCCAGATAGCCGACCGATTCGGTCGGGCAGGCGTGCCAGTTCGGGCAATCCTCTTACCAAGAACGGGTTATAGGAGTGGAAAATTTTTTTAAGGCACGCTGAAACCCTTTAAAAACGCGGTTTTGGCTACTTTTTTGCCAAAAAACTCAATTTTCCCCGGAGTTGGCACGCGGGGTGCTTTTAGAGGGCGTGAAACTGTGAGCAGGAAGCCAAACGCTGAATGCAAACTAACTAAAAGAAAAATGAGATATACATTCAACCTGAAAACATTGTTACTGGCTACCTGTCTGGTGGTGCCGCTGTTGTTTGGAAACGTAATCGCCCAGGACGAGGCCCCTGCTGCTGAAGCTGCAGAAAGCCCTGTTCAGGATTACCTCGACCTTGTCGAAGCCTCCGGTGGTGCTGATCTGGCGCCCGCTTTCGACTTCTTCACTGTGTCCATGCTCTGGACGGTCATCGCTGCTGCGATGGTGTTCATCATGCACCTCGGCTTTGCTACGCTCGAGGCTGGCCTGACTCAGTCCAAGAACACGGTCAACATCCTCTTCAAGAACGTTTGGATCATCAGCGTCGGTCTTCTGACTTATGCTGCGATGGGTTTCAACACCCATTATCCCTGCGGTTCCTGGCAGATCGAAAACTGGATTGGCTTCAACGGTCCTATCTCCGGCCTGACTGGCGGTGAGAACGACACCTGGGCCTACGGTGGCCTCAGCCTCGCCATGACTGCTTATGGTGACTTTATCTTCCAGGCGATGTTCGCCGCTACCGCCGCAACCATCGTTTCCGGTGCTGTTGCTGAGCGTGTGAAGCTCTCCAGCTTCATGATTTTCTCCACGATCCTCGTGGCTATCGGTTACACCGTTGCCGGTTCCTGGCACTGGGGTGAGGGCTGGCTCAACCAGATGGAGAATCCTTTCTACGACTTCGCCGGTTCTACAGTGGTGCACGGCTTCGGTGGTGCTGCTGCTCTTGCCTGTGTGATCATCCTCGGGCCACGTAAGGGCAAGTATACCAAAGACGGCATCAAGCCGATCCTTGGTCACAGCATGCCTCTTGCTGCGATCGGTGTGTTCCTCCTCTTCTTCGGATGGTTCGGCTTCAACGGCGGCTCCGTTCTTTCTGCGAACCCCGGACCTCTTGGTCTTGTGTTCACCACGACTGCGCTTGCTGCGTCTGCCGGTGGTGTGTCCTCTATCCTGACTTCCTTCATCGTGCTGAAGAAGCCTGACCTCTCCATGGCTCTCAACGGTCTTCTGGCCGGTCTCGTGAGTATCACGGCTGGTGCTGACGCAGTTTCGCCTTGGGCAGCAGTCCTCATGGGTGCTATCGGTGGTGTCATCGTGGTGTTCTCCATCCTCTTCTTCGACAAGATCAAGGTCGACGATCCAGTTGGTGCGATCTCCGTCCACGGAACCGTTGGTATCTGGGGAACCCTGGCTGTCGCCTTCTTCGGTGGAGCTAACTTCATGTCCCAGCTCATCGGTGTGATCGGTGTCTACCTTTTCGCCTTCATCTTCTCCTTCGCTGTCTTCTTCGTGATCAAGCTGATCATGGGAGTCCGCGTCAGCGAGGAAGAAGAAGCAGAGGGTCTGGACGTGGCCGAGCACGGATCCCCTGCTTACCACATTCAGTAATCTAAACGTTTCATAGTGAGACCAGCGAGAGCGGTGGGGTTCGTACCCCGCCGCTCTTTTTTTGTGCCCATGTGAAAACCTGAATTATGGCCTTTTTCTGGGCTCGACAGCTCTGGGGGCGACTCATATAGTGCCGGCGTGCAAGAATACGCCTACATCCACGACGAAGACGAAATCCCGGAAACCCTGATGGAAGTGCCCTTTCTCGAGGCCTTCTCCAAGGATCACCTCGATCAAGTCCTGCATGCTTCTGCCTTTCTCGATTGCGACCCCGGTGACACGATCATCAATGAGGGCGACGAGGCCTCCCGTATCTTCATTCTTCTGGCCGGTGAAGTGGCCGTGATGAAGGGTGGGGAACAGCTCGTGACCATGGATCAGGTCGGGGACATTTTCGGTGAGCTGGCTGCCCTGGAGGACGAAGTCCGCTCGGCATCAGTAGTTGCGACCCAGACCTCCTTCTGCCTGGCGGTGGATCAGAAGTTCCTGGACCACCTCATGCCCAAGGAGGACAACGCTCCATTCTACGCAGCGCTCTACGAGTTTATTGCCAAGCTCACCACGAGGCGTCTCAAGGCCACCTCCGCCTATCTCTCCCAGCTCGATACCGAGGTGAAGGAGCTGCGGAAGAAAGTCGGGGAATAGGGGCTCTTTAGGAAAGGGGCTTAGGATTTTAGGTTATTAGGTGTTTAGCAAGAACGAGCGGAACGCTCGTTCATTTCCATATCTGCGAAGCAGCTGGTTGTACCTAATCTGCTAAACACCTAAATCGCTAAAGAGCTCAGGCCTATCAGGCCTTCGCTTTCTTCTTGTCCTCTTTCTTCTCTTCGACCACGTGGCCGGCGTTGAAGAGGAACTTGAGATCGTCCATCTCGAGGTTGCGGGTGAAGCCTTCTTCACCAAGCACGCTGGTCATCATCGCGCTCTTCTGCTGTTGGAGCACGCGGATCTTCTCCTCGACGGAGTCGCGCACAAGCAGGCGGTAGGCGTTCACCTTGCTCTCCTGGCCGATTCGGTGGCATCGGTCAATCGCCTGGTTCTCAACCGCCGGGTTCCACCACGGATCGTAGAGGACCACGTAGCTGGCAGAGGTCAGGTTGAGACCGCTACCACCCGCTTTGAGTGACAGCAGGAAGGTTTTGGGATCTTTGCTCTCCTGGAAATCGCTGATGACCTCGTGACGGTTCTTGGTCTGACCGGTGAGGTAGCTGAAGGGGCGGTCGCGCTCCTCAAGCTCGTCACGAATGATGTCGAGCATGCTGACGAACTGCGAGAAGACGAGCACCTTGTGTCCTTCTTCGTGTAGTTGGTCGAGGAGGTAGAAGAGGCCGTTCAGCTTCGAGCTGGACTCGCCGAGATACTTGGAGTCAAGCAGGCCCGGGTGACAGCAGATCTGGCGCAGGCGCATGAGGCCCTGCAGGATGACAAAGCTGTTCTTGCGGAGACTCTCGTCGTTTTCGACGCCGAGCAGCACCTTCTGGATGCGCTCGAGCTCTTCCTGATAGAGCTGCTTCTGAACGTCTTCCATTTCGCTGAAGACGTCCTCTTCGATCTTGGGCGGCAGGTCGAGGGCGACCTCTCCCTTGGTCCGTCGCAGGAGGAAGGGGCGCAGGCGGGCCGTGAGGCGTGTCTGCGACTGGTTGTCTTTGCGGCGATCGAAGTGCTCGCGGAAATACTTGCGGTCGCCGAGAATTCCCGGCATCGCGAAAGACATCAGGCTCCACACGTCGAGAAGTCGGTTCTCGATCGGAGTACCGGTGAGGACCAGGCGATTCTGTCCCTCGAGCGCGCGAGCGGACTTGGCTGCCTTGGAGTCGGGGTTCTTGATCTGTTGGCCCTCATCGAGGATGATGCCGAGCCACTTCATCGTCTGCAGCTCTTCGGCGCAGGTCCGGAGCTGGCTGTAGTTGATGACGAGCAGGTCGACGTCTTTGCCGAGGCGGGAAACGTCGAGCTCGGTTCGGTTACGCAGCACCTGGACGCGAATCGCCGGAGCCGCTTTCACCACTTCATCGCCCCAGACGTCGAGCACTGACTTCGGGCAGACCACCAGTGAAGGGGGTGGGTTGTCGCCGAACTGGTCGCGCATCCAGAGCAGCCAGGTGAGGGACTGGATCGTTTTACCGAGACCCATGTCGTCGGCCAGAATGCCGCCGAACTGGTTCGTGGCGAGATAGGAAAGGAAGTGGAAACCTTCGATCTGGTAGGGGCGAAGATTGACGTTGAGACCGGGAGGAACCTCGGGGCGCACCTGCAGTTTGAGGTTGTTGGCGCGGCCGGAGATTTTTTCCCACGCTGCGGCGTCGAAGACCTCTTTCGCCAGCGGCTCTGCCAGCTGGAGGGCGTGCATGCGGTGCACTTCGCCGGTGAGGTCGAAGGGATCGAGGCCGATCCGGGAAACGGCTTGCTGCTGTTCTTCGCTCAGGTTCATCTTGAGGCGCAACCAGCCGCCGCGTTCCATGCGGACGAATTCGCCGCGTGCCTGGACGAGAGCGCGGATTTCCTCCTGTGAGAGGTCCATGCCTTCGACTTTGACGACAACCTTGAGGTCGAACCAGTCGATGTTTTCGTCGACCACTTCGAAAGAAACCTGGGCTTCAACCGGCTCGGCTTCGAGCGTGGCGAGATCCTTGTCCGCCTTGATGTTGATTCCTTCGGGAAGGGTCTCAAGCCACTCGGCGTATTTGTCCGGGAAATTCCTGGTCACCCGTGAGCGATAGCAACCGAGGTTGCCGTCGTAGGTGGGCTGCATCGGGGCAATGAGAGAGCCGACGCGACGCTGCAGGGTGCGGTCGTAGCGGTAGAGAGTATCTCCGGCCACTTCGGGACGCTGAACCACGTCCCAGCCCTCGCGACCGAGGACTTCCTCCCGGGTGCCCGCGCTGTTTTCCGCGAGGATTTTCATCAGCATGTGCTCGCTGCTGGCACCGGTGGCCTGGGAGGAGATGCTGAGATCAAAAGTGATGTTGAGTTCCTCTTCCTCGATGCGTTTCTCGAGGGAATCCGGCACTTCAGCGCCGAGTCGGAAGAGGAAGGCGACGCCTGATTCGCTTTCAACCACCGTGTTCGGAATGGTAACGCGGGGGTCGATCAGGGTTTCGGATTTCACCCAGTGCTCGGGGCCGGTGAAGACCCATTCGTCACTCATGTAGAGTGCTTCGTCACCGGGCAGCAGGCGGACGGTGTGGGAGACATCGCGGTCGTCCCCGGTTACGAGCTGGAGCTCGTAGTCCTGGGTGCCCATGGAGTCTTCCCGGCAAACCCAGTGAAGCGGCTTGTCGCTGATCTGGTAGGGATGCTCGTCGAGATTGACGATGAGACCCTTCAGCTCAGGCTGGTGGAAAAGTCGATTGAGGAAACGGCAGTTCTCGATGTTGTCGAGAGGAAGGCCGCCGTCTGTGCCCTCATCGGGATCGACGGCGAGATTGAATTTGCTCCAGAGAATCTCGGAGCCGGCATCCATGCGCAGACCGCCGTTGGCGTAGCGCTCCTGGAGGGACTCGTAGTCCTCTTCGTCGGTGATGCGGGAGAATTCTTCTTCTCCGCCGCGCTTCGCCATGAGACGGGCTTCGCGGGTGCTGATCCGCAGGCGAAACTCGATGCCTTCAACACCGTCTTCGATGGGGCGCTTTTCAAACACCTCAACCTGGTAGCGCCACTCGCTTTCTTCGCGGCGGCGCTCCCATTCCTCCATGCGCTGACGGGTCCACTCGCGGTCGGTGACCACTTCGAGGAACTCAGGATATTCAAAGTTCCCTTTCTCAAACGCGTGGGCGATGTAGTTCCAGAATTCGAGAATGTCGTTCGGCGGGGTCGGCCAGAGAGTGAGGGGATCGAAGGTGTCGATCGGCCAGCGCGGATTGAGTCGGACCAGATCGGAATCGAAGATCTCGCGCTCCAGTTCAAAGCGACGGTAGCGGCGCTCAAGCTTGCCGAGGAATTCGTCCTCTTCTCCGGTGAGACCGCGACCCAGCTTGGCTTCGATCACCTCGGTGAGAGATCGCTCGCCCACTTCATTGGGAGCTTCCGGGAGGTCGCCTTTGCGGGCCACCTTTTCGAGCATGGTGGCGTAGAGAGCTGCGCGACCCGAATCGCTCTTTTCATCCGCTTCGCCAACCCATTCATTACCCTGTAGTTGCAGGCGGGTGCGGCAGGACCAGTCTGAATCTTCGATCTTGCCCTGGATGAGAAGATGATTTCCGAAGATCTGAACTACGGCGCCTTCATCATGAAGCTTCTGGCCTTCTTTCTTTTCGTCGTCTGAAAATGCGTTGAGGAAGTCGAGCGTCGCGCGATCTACGTTCATATGCAGGCAGGAGGAGATAGTCTGTGTTGAGAAGAAGGGCTTTGGTCCGGGAGGATTGAAAACGACGGCGGGGTAGCTTCCGTCAGAATTTTCGAATTGGGGACGGGGAATATGGGCCTGTTTTTCGCTTCTGTCGCCAAAAAAGCCTCCAAAGGGGATAAATCCTGAGGAGGCTTGTGACGAAAGAACGATAGACCGTCGTAGTCCTCGCCCTGTTCTGGGCCGTCCGGAAGACCGGATGGATTAGAGGCGGCGGTAATGCTGGAGCATCACCTGGTCATTCAGCTTCAGGCGGGCTTCAACATTATCGATGGCGGCAGGCTCAGCTTCGAACTGGAACTGCACGTAGTAGCCGTGGTTCTGCTTGGCGTGGTTGCTGTGAGCGAACTCCCTGCGGCCAAGGCGATCGATCTGCTCGAGAGTGGCGCCATTGGACTCAAGTTCCTTGGTGATGCTGCCCACCATTTCCTCGACGCCTTCTTCCTGTCCCTGCATTTTCAGGACATAGACTCCTTCGTACTTACGTTTCATGAACTGTATCTGATTGATAATCCGACGTTTATGTTTCGTTATCTTCCGTTTATTCGGTCCGCCGGTTGAACTGGTTCATGGCCGCGTCCAGTCCGACGGAAAGCGCACAATTTACCCCATCTGCAGCAATGGCTAGGACTTTTTGCATTTCTCTCCATTCTTCTTGGTCAAAACGGCCTAAAACGTGGCCAACCATGGCTTCTCGACCCCCAGCTGAACCGATTCCGATCTTCAAACGGGGGAATTCTTTGGTTCCGAGGTATTCAATGATGGATTTGATACCGTTGTGACCCCCGGCGGAGCCGTTTGCCCGGAAACGGAGCCGGCCAATGGGCAGGTCAACGTCGTCGTAGACTACCAGGATCTGATCGGGTTTGAGCTTGTGAAAGCGGGCGAGGCGGGCCACGGCGTTGCCGCTCAGGTTCATGTAGGTGATCGGCTTGGCAAGAACGAGAGCGGAAGTGGCCGAGGCGATCTTGGCTCGGAATTTCCGATCACGCTTCCATTTGAGGTCCCGCGCTTTTGCCATTTCATCAACGAGCTCAAAACCGATGTTGTGGCGGGTCTTGTCATACTCCGGTCCCGGATTCCCGAGTCCGACCACCAGCCGGATGTGACCACCGTCTTCATCGACAGGGTCAGGCAGTTGAGAAAAGATGCGATCGAGCAGGCTCACAGGGCAAACTATGGCCTATCAAACTAGCCGGGCAAGCAGGAGTGGGACGATTGTTATGACAGCTAAATGATTGGCGGGACAAGAGAATCAGGTTTAGCTTTTTGATCCCTCCAATTTTGATGAGCGAACTGCAACAGGTCGAAACCCAATTCCAGGTGATTGCGACGCCGGACAATCCATTTGTGTTCCGGAGCGGCGAATCGTTGGACCACGTCACGATCGCCTACGAGACCTACGGAACACTCAACGCGGAGAAGTCGAACGCGATTCTGCTCTTTCACGCTTTTTCCGGGAGCCAGCACGCTGCCGGCTACAACCCTAAGGTGGAGGGAAACGATTTCTGGACCCAGGAATGCACCGACGGCTGGTGGGAGCTTTTCATCGGCCCGGGCAAAGCCCTCGACACGGATAAGTATTTCATCATTTGCGCGAACTACGTGGGGGGATGTTACGGCTCTACCGGACCGGCGACGATCAATCCGGAGACCGGCAAGCCTTACGGATCCACCTTTCCCCACGTGACGGTGAATGACATCGTTCGCAGCCAGGCGCTTTTGCTCGATGCGCTGGGGATCGTTCAGTTGCTCGCCGTGGTGGGGCCTTCCACCGGCGGTCTCTGTTGTGTGAGTTTTGCGACCACTCATCCTGAGCGTGTCCGCGTGGTGATCCCGATTGCGACCGGCGTTCGCACCACCGTTTTGAATCGCATCATTCTCCTGGAGCAAATCCTCGCGATTGAAAACGATCCGAAGTTCCAGGCCGGCGAGTACTACGAAACCGGGGCACCGGAGACCGGGCTCGGACTGGCGCGGATGATCAGTCACAAGACCTTTGTGCACCTCAATGCGATTCAGCGACGCGCCAGCAAGGATGTCGTTCAGCCGGAGGACCGCTTTTCCTGGTATCGTGCTCACGATCACGTGGAGAGCTACATGCTTCACCAGGGGAAAAAGTTCACCGATCGTTTTGATGCGAACACCTACCTGCGCATCTGCGAGATGTGGAGCCAGTATGATCCTGTCATCGACGGGAACGCTGTCGATACGGACGATCTTTTTGCCCGCTCCCGTGAGGCAGGTCATCAGTATCTCGTTTTCAGTATCGACGAGGATTACTGCTTCTATCCCGAAGAGCAGGCCGCCCTCGTGCGCCTGCTCAAGGAGTCCGATGTTTCGCACATCTACCTGACGGTGCACTCCGAGAAGGGGCATGACTCCTTCCTGCTGGAGCCTGACCTCTACACCCCTCATATCCAGGCGGTGCTGCAGAACGGGAGCTGAAAACCGGATTTTCCGGTCCGGCAATAGCGCAAAAAATTCGTCAGGTTTCGAGTCACCGGTTGCTATTGCCAAATCGCTATTCTAGGCTCCGCCCATGGTTCGACATAATGTCTATTTCTGGCTCGATGAGTCTCTCAGTGACGATGACAAGGTTGCCTTTGAAGGCGGCCTGAAAGCGCTCTTTGAGATTGATGTGGTATCTGCCGGCAGCTTCGGTCGTGCGGCAGAAACCCCGGAACGTCCGGTCACTCACAACAGCTTCGACTACGCGCTGGTGCTTGAGTTTGAAAACGTCGACCAGCATAACGCTTACCAGGTACACCCCGAGCACGATGTTTTTGTTGAAAAGTTCGGTCCTTGGTTCAAAGAGGTTCGTGTCTTCGACACTCAGTTTTAACAACCTGCCTGCCTTACCAATTTACCCTCCGTTTCCATGCACCTCGAAATCCTCAACTCATCTAAAGAGAACCTCGACTACGAGTTCCACGGTGACCCTACCGATTCCTCACTGCTCGTGATCATTGGTCACGGAGTGACTGGTGACAAGGACCGTCTCTGGGCGGTTGCTCTCGCCGAAGCGCTCGCTGAAGCCGGATTCAACGCCCTGCGTTTCTCATTCGCCGGTAACGGCAAATCAGACGGCAAGTTCGAAGCCTGCACCATCTCCAAAGAGGTCAAAGACCTCAAGGCGATCGTCGACGCGGCCGAGGAAGAAGGTTACCACCGCATCTGCTACGCCGGTCACAGCATGGGCGGCGCTGTTGGTGTTCTGGCTGCAGCTAAGGACGAGCGCATTGAGTTGCTCATCTCTCTTGCCGGCATGGTGCACACCAAGAAGTTCTGCGAAACCGAGTTTGGCGAGGTCACTCCCGGCAAAGGCAACATGTGGGACGAAGAGGGCTGCCCGCTTTCCAAGGCTTATGTCGACGACATGAACAAGATCAACACGGTGCTGAACAAGACCGAGAAGATCGAGGTGCCCTGGTTGCTCGTTCACGGTGACAAGGACGATGTCGTTCCCGTGGAAGAAGGACAGGAAATGTACGTGGCTGCCTACGAGCCGAAAGAACTGGTCATCCTCGAGGGCGTCGATCACGTCTTCAGCGGTGACGGCGAGGGCAAGATGACCGAAGCGGTTGTCTCCTGGCTGAAGACTCACCACAGCTGATGTCCGCAGGCTCGAGTCCTCCCCTGGAAATCCTCGGTTTGGGGATGTCCATGATGGACTCGATCCAGGTCGTCGACGCTTTCCCCGAGGGAACAGGCGTCACTGAAGTTTTTGATTCCGCCATGATGGGTGGCGGACCTGTCCCGACCGCACTTTGTGCTGCGTCCCGTCTCGGGGCAAGGGCAGGGATTATCGACCGGGTTGGATCCGACTGGGCCGGTGACTTGATTCGCCACGACTATCGGGTGCACGGAGTCAGCACCGAGTATCTCCAGTTGGAGCCGGGTTGCCGGAGTAGTTTCGGTACCGTGTTAGTGCGCCGTAGCGACGGCGAACGTCACATTATTTTCCGGGCGGGAAATTTCACCCCGTTGTCGACGGAGGAGTTGCCTCGGGAAATTCTTGAGCAGTGTTCCATCCTTCATCTCAATGGCCGGCACTGGCCCGCGTGCGTTGAAGCGGCGTGCGTGGTTCGCGAGAGCGGAGGTCGCGTATCCTTCGATGGGGGCGCCCATCGTTACGACGATAAGTTTCTCGAGCTTCTGCCCATGGTCGATATCCTGGTCGTTGCGGCAGACTTTACTGCAAAGCTTTCCGGATCCGATAACCGGGATGATCAGCTCAAGGCGCTCTCGAAATGGGGGGCATCAGTTGCGGGTATTACTGATGGTGCCGAGGGAAGCTGGTTCCTGACCGGGGAAGGGGAGCGCTTTCACCAGCCTGCCTTTCCCGTCGATCCGGTGATTGATACCACCGGCTGTGGCGATGTGTTTCACGGCGCCTTTCTCTTTGCGGCCAATCGCGGTGATTCCTGGGAAGACTGCGCCGCTCTCGCCAGTGCTGCAGCAGCGTGCAATGCGGGTGCGCTGGGCGGGCGCGGGCATTTGCCTGCGATCTCGGAAGCTGAGCGCTACCTGGCCTGAGAGACTGACCTGCAAAAGGTTGTTCCTGGGGTATTTGCAAGGTAGATTGTGATCTCGCCTGTCCGGCGTGCCGTTCCGCTCCCATGAAGTGCCTCTGGCTGACTCGCAAGTATCCCCGACCCATCAACAGCGGGGAACTGATCTATTCTAACGGACTGATTCGTTCGTTTGCGGCCACAGGTGTCGACCTCACTGTGATCGCTCATGACAACGATGAGAAGCCGGTTGGTGATGGCAGCGACGACAGCACGTTCACAGATAATGACGGCGTGAAGTGGCGGCTCGGGACACCCGAGCTGGGAGGAAGGATGGCGAGCCTGTTGACCCCGTTTCCGAGTGATACCTGGCGCCTCAAGAACGGTGGGCCGGAAGCCGCTCTCATGAAAGCAGTGATCGGGGAATCCTGGGATGCGATCGTCATCGACCATGCCGCGGTTGGCTGGGCGCTCGGACCGATCCGGGCTCAGCGGAAGAAGGGCGGCATCCAGGGAGACCCGATCGTGGTTTATGTGTCTCACAACCACGAGGCCAAGATCCGACGGGAGATAGCCCGTAACTCGACCGATAGGTTTCTCAAAAAATGGGCGTTGCAGTTCGATGCTGAGAAGTATGCCCGCCAGGAAGAGCAACTCTGTGCCGAGGTCGACCTCGTCACCGCAATTACTGAAGCGGAAGTTGAGGCCTATCGGAAAAACTTTCCAGAACAGCGGTATCTATGCCTGACTCCGGGCTACGAAGGGGAAGCGCATCGCGACCGGGAAATCTCAGAAAAGACGCCTCGTCGTGTCGTGATGTCAGGGTCATTTGAGTGGGTGGCCAAGCGCATTAACCTGGAATTGTTTCTCGAGCAGGCGGCCAGGCCGCTCGCCGATGCGGGGATCGAGTTGCAGATCGTCGGGAAAACCGAAGAAGCGTTTCGTGATGCCATGCGCAAGCGGTTCCCCGATGTCGACTTCGTGGGCCGGGTGCCGGAGATGTCGCCCTACCTGCTTGATGCCCGCATGGGCCTGATCGTCGAAGAATTCGGCGGCGGGTTTAAGCTTAAGACGTTGGAATATATTTATCACGGTCTGCCCCTGGCCGGACTCGACCATGCTGTGGAAGGTCTGCCTTTGGAGAGCCCGGAACATATTCTGCTCGCCCCGACGACGGACAGCCTGTTGGAAGGCATCAGTGAGGCGATTGATGATTTTGATCGCCTCAACCGCATGCGTGAGACCTCGCTCGAAATTTGCGAAGCGTCGTTCCGATGGCCTGATCGGGGAACAAGTTTGCGCGACCGCATCGAGGCGGTTCGGGATGAGGTTGTGGGGTAGGGATGCGAGTTCCTTGGGAGTTGGGTGCGTCTCGCGGTCGAGGTGGAACTCGACCCTCCATTGGGCTTTGGGTGAATCGTTGTCTTTGAAGTGGAGGGTCGCCGAAAGGTCGGCCCCGGCTCCCGCGCGACCGTTTGGAGTTGGGTGCGTCTTGCGGTCGAGGTGGAACTCGACCCTCCATTGGTCTTTGGGTGAATCGTTGTCTTTGAAGTGGAGGGTCGCCGAAAGGTCGGCCCCGGCTCCCGCGCGACTGTTCGG
>JABSSQ010000009.1:22755-24451 GCA_013213905.1 Verrucomicrobiales bacterium
TGATCCGTCTTTTTGAGAGTGGAGGGTCGCCGAAAGGTCGGCCTCGGCTCCCGCGCGACTGTTCGGAGTTGGGTGCGTCTTGCGGTCGAGGTGGAACTCGACCCTCCATTGGTCTTTGGGTGATCCGTCTTTTTGAGAGTGGAGGGTCGCCGAAAGGTCGGCCTCGGCTCCCGCGCGACTGTTCGGAGTTGGGTGCGTCTTGCGGTCGAGGTGGAACTCGACCCTCCATTGGTCTTTGGCTGATCCGTTTCTGAGAGTGGAGGGTCGCGCTCCCGCGCGACCGCTGGAGGTTGGGAGCGTCTCGCGGTCGAGGTGGAACTCGACCCTCCATTGGGCTCCGGCTGAATCGTCGTCTTTGAAGTGGAGGGGCCCCGGCTCCCGTACGACCGCCGCAGAGCTTTTGGAAACACAACAGGGTTAACTCTCCGACTTAACCCTGTTAACTCATGCTAAAACCCGATACCGAGCCGCTTTTTCTCTGAAATCAGGGAGAAGCCTTCGGAAAGGAAACGCCGCTCGAGATCGGGCAGGTGGGCGGCGCCCCAGGGGATGTAGATCTCTTCGAAATCGTGATAGGCATCTTCGAAGACCTGCATGAGGTGGTCATTGCGTTTGCCGATGAGACCGTCGAGCAGAAACTCTTCGAGCTCTTCCGAAGAAACTTGGACGGATGATGATGCGATGAAGCTCTCAAGCAGGTCTCCGGATTCCATCGTCTCAAGCAGGGTGACGAGCAGTTCGAGATGGGGCTGGTGAAGCTCAGAGATATCGATGTCTGCGTTGATAAAGGTGACGCCGAGATCCGCCCAGGTTTGCACGGAGGACTCATCACCGCGGCCCTCGAAGCTTTTCTGCTCCTCGAGTCCCAGTTGCTTGGCGAAGCCGGCATAGGTGTTGCCTGACTTGAAGCCGTCCGGGAGGATGTTGCTTTCATCAGTGACACCCTCGGTCAGGATGAGGCGACCGCCTTCGCTGGGTTGCTTGAAAGTGTTCTCGAGATCGGTGTAGAAACCCGCCTCCCCGATGTGGGCCAGTCCGATGAGGTGGACGCGCCGCTCGTCCTTCTCAAGAATTTTTTCGGTAAAGGTGATTCCCCGCGGCGTGATCTGGACGAAGCCGCTGGAGATCTCATCGATCGTGGCGGCGAGCCCGAAGAGCGTCGTGCCAAATGAGACGACGCCGAGCACTGCCCACGAAACAAAGGCAATCGCAGTGTGTTGCCAGCGGAACCAGGGCCGCTGGTAAAAGTGAGGAGCCCTGACAAACAGCCAGACGAGATACGCGGCGGCAATCGCCACGAGGGCGGTATTGAAAAAATGACAGGCGGCTTCAAGGCCGATTGCCAGTGAAAGCGGCCACCCCATCGATCCACGAAGCGTCAGGATGATGGATGCGGTGATGAAGATGCGTTTCGGGAAGCAGGCAAGGACCAGTCCGCCAAGGAACCAGGTGGATAGAAAGAGCCAGAGAATGGGCATGGCCCACGAGGATTGCAGCAGCAGGTGCGTGCTGAGGCTGGCGTCAGCGGTGAGGTTCCAGAGGGCGAGCAGAAGAAACACCACGGCGGCCGCCATATTAAAGACGTAGCCACCCTTGCGGGGTGTTCCGGAGGAGGAGGACATGGTCGGGACTATAGCGGAATTCAGCGCGGGAAAAAAGACTTACCCGGTGAATCAGTCTTCAGCGAACTGGAGAC
>JABSSQ010000090.1 GCA_013213905.1 Verrucomicrobiales bacterium
ACCGCCTGCATGAACTGAAGAGCCACTTTGATACGAATTCCGTTTTCATCTCCGTCCACAGTGGAGATGGCCTCGACAAGCTCATCCATCGCATCAACGACATGATGGTGGACCGCGTGTCTCGCCTGCAACTGAGGATCCCGCAGTCCCGGCAGGACCTCGTTGCACTTCTTCATCGTGAAGGAAAAATCGTGAACCAGGATTACGAGAACAACGACATCCTCATTAATGCCGTGATTCCTCACAGCCTTCGCCATCGCTACGCGGAATTCGCGGACACCCAGGAAGCTGACACAGAGTCGAAAGTCTGACCGACGCTGACTCCTACAAGCGTGGACGGGCGTTGGATCCACCCTTCACTTTTCGCTGAGCCCCACCGGCAGCCTTGACCGCGGACTTCGGCATGGTGAACTTCTGGCTCAGGATGATCCCAGAGGCCTCCCCGCCGGAAGACTCGATACGTTGCTGAACACGACGCAATTTCTGAGGAGAATGACCTCGATACGCAGAAACCACGACGGTGTGATCGGAATACCCAATAAGTGCACCGGCATCGGAGGTTTCTTCAATTGAGGGAGAGACCATGATCACATAATCAAAACGGCTCCGCATGTCCCATACGAGATCATCCATTCTCTTGCTCGCGAGCAGTCCACAGGGGTCATCGTGAACCGGACCGGCCGGCATCAGCCAAAGGTTGGGACGGCGCGTTTTCACCACCGTCTCTTCCATTCGCATTTCGCCGGATAGAAAATCAGAAAGGCCCAGGTTGCTGGAAGCTTCAAACAAAGCAGGAAGGCGACCACCACGGAAATCGGCATCAATGACCACCACGGTGTGTCCCGCATCTGCAATGACCGTGGAGAGGTTCGCCGCGACATCCGCAATCTCCGCCTTGCGATCGGTGGGCACCATGGTCAACAACATGGAATCCGCTGCCGGCAGTCGGTGAATTCTCTGGCGCAGATCCCGATAGGCTTCAACAACGGGACCATGAGGGCGGTTCAGCTGTGACAAGGGAATCTGCGGAAGAGGAGCAATCCCGACTAACTTGATCCCCAGTGCTTCGCCAATGCGATTGAGCACCTTGGCACGCGACTTATCCGGAGAGGTCAATCCAATCAGGCAACACCCTAACATCATTCCAGCAAAGCCGTAGAGAAAGACGGAAAGATAACCGCCATCAGCCGAACGGGCGTCCTCCGGGCCGGCCGTTGCGAGAACAGAGAGACCTGAAGTCGCTTCACCAAGTTCTACGGTGGCAAGTTGCAGTTTGGCTTCGTACGAACGCACCAGGTAGTTCTCTGAAACCAGCTTGCGTCGCAGCTCGGGTGCTTCATCCGCATTCGTTTCTCCAGCCGTCGAAGGTCGGGCCAGTTCATAAAGGCGATCCTCAATGCGTTGGATCTCCGCGAGACGTGAATTCACTTCCGCGGTCAGTTCGCGAACCTGGGCTTCGGCTTTGGCCGTTGCGTTCGCTTCGCTTTGCCCCACGAAACGCAGGCCCACGGAATTTGCGATCTCCACGGCACCCTCTTTTGAAAGCGCTTTAGCGATCACATCAAAGTATTCGCCATTTTCATCTGCCTCGACCCGGACACGCTCCTTGAGCATTCCGAGGGCCTCGACCCTGTCCTTGGCACCCCACTTTTTCACGAGGTCACAGGAATCGACCACCTCAAGCAGCACGGCGCGGTCGGTGATACCTGCTTCGATGCGGCTCAGTTTGTCGAGGGAGACAGACTGCATCTGAGTGCTCGAGCTTCTCACAGAAACAGGTTCGTCCGGCAAATCGACTGCGATTCGGCAAGGAGCCTCATACACTCGAGGCGTTTTAATTCGAACTCCCACCCCGACCATCATGAGGAGTGAGAAGCACAATACGATCATCGGCCACTTGGCTTTTACCAGGTAGAAATAATCTACCCAGCCATAACCAGCCGCCTTTTGATCGAATGCCATAATTCTTAGAATAACCAGATTGTTAGGCAATACAAACAAATTGTGGACAAAATCCGCCTGAAATGGCGGTGGGAAGCCGATTTCACGGCAAATGAGCTCCTGCAAAGGCTCAACGAGACTCGAGATCGGCCAGTTCAGCCCGGAATCCGCTGCTCAAGATGGGGAATCGACACCAGGTCTTCGGATCGAGATTCTTGTCGTCGACATGAAAACCGGGAGCATACCGTTCCCGCTTCCACTGGTTTCGGCTCCAGAGACGAAAGAACTTTGTGACCCAGGCACGAAGCTGCTCCTTGTCGTAGTCAGGCTGCGTTTCACACATCAGCTCCCAGACTTCAACCGGCAGCTTCTTGTCGCGGATCGCCAGTTTCTCGATCGCGTCGAGTACCGGATAGGGCATCAGGTCCGACTCGTCCGTCTGCCCCTCCTCACTCGGTCGAAGCTCGGCTGTCGGTGCCTGGGCATTGATCACTTCCAGCTCCGGAATAGCGACAATGTCGGGTGAACACCCCACCTCCTCCATCCAACGAAGCCATTGGCGAAGGAAAGCCTTATCAATCCCGGAAATCGGACTCAGTCCCCCGCTCGTATCGCCGTCCATGGTGGCGTATCCCACGGCTGCCTCAGAACGGTTACTCGTCGAGAGCAGGAGCGCATTGCAAATGTTCGTCAGCATCCAGACACCGGGAGCCCGGACGCGTGCCTGGATATTCTGGAGGGCAAGATCGTCATCATCCCAGTTAAGATTGCGACCAATACCTTTCTCGACCATGGAGCGATAACCCTCAACCAACGCATCGACATCCCACTCTTGATACTCAGCATCAAGAGCCTTGGCCACCGTTTCTGCCGCATGGCGAGTTGTTTCGGAACTGTTCCGGGTGCTCTGGTAAACGCAGGCGAGCAATTGCTGCATTAAGGGACGGTCATCGAACTGAATGTGTCCCAGCTTGGCCCGAAAACCTTCTTCGCCCAATTCCCCGATACCGAGGTCAGCCATCAACTTGACCAGGACCGCCGTCGCCGCAGAATCAGCGCCGCCGCTCAGCGAAACGACAAAACCGCCGGAGTAGCTCTTGCGCAGGTAATCAAAAAGTCCCAGCGCCATGATCCGGGTAAACTCCTCTTCCTTGAGATCTGCCACCGTACTGCCCTCAGACATGGGTGTGGTCACCGGGCCTTTCCACTTCGGCAGGAAATCGGTCTTCACCTCCAGCGTTTCCAACTCACCGACCGTGGGGCGATGACTCACCTGCCTCGCCTGGTGCATACGGGTGAGATTCAAATCGATCGTCGCTGCGGTCAGGACATGATCCTGGAATGAGAAGCGTTTCCCTTCCGCCACGTAATCACCTCCGGCGGCAATCACGGTTCCGCCGTCATAAATAATCCGGCCGGCTTCGTTGCCGAGCAGGTTGGCGTAGACATAGCCGCAGGCAAAAGCCCGGGAGCCTTCGAGGACAAAACGTTCCCGAACCAATTGCTTACCAAATGCGAAGTGACTGGCACTGGGGTTAAAAATCAAATCCACCCCGCGACGGGCCAGGCGAGTACCGGGACGATTTGCCACCCAGGCGTCCTCGCAGATTTCAAAACCGAGACGGACGCCACCGATATCAAAAATTAAATCGCCGATCGGCAGTGTATCACCGTCGTATTCGATTTCTTCGACGCCGCCTTCCGGCCACGGCTTGAACCAGCGCGGTTCGTAATGCAATCCGTCCCCGGCGAGATTCTGCTTCGCGACAAAGCCGGCCACATCACCGTCAACAATCAGGGCCACCGCATTGTAGACTGAGCTCTCATACCAGAGCGGCAATCCCACTGCCACGACCATCCCCCGGCACTCCGCTGCAAGTCGAGTGAGGGCTTCGAGAGAGTTCTCTCCCACCTCAGGAGACAGGAACATATCCTCGCAGCCGTAGCCGGTCAGCGCGAGCTCGGGCAGACAAAGGAATCCCACACCTGTCTCACGCGCCTCTTCAATGGCGGCAATGGCGCGACGGCAGTTCCCCTCCCAATCGAGGGGAACCTGGTTCAAGGAGGCAGCTCCGGCGACGATTCGATTCATGCGTTTCGTATCTTCGACAGTTTCCGCCAATTTCCAGAAAGGGGCAACGCCGAGTTTCATCCGCAGGTTTTCAGGTTTTCAGGTTTTCAGGTTTTCAGGTTTTCAGGTTTTCAGGTTTTCAGGTTTTCAGGTTTCCTATTCTGCTTTATCAGGTATCGCAGATTTGCCATCTCTCTTCACCGCCATGCCTGACCTTTATCCCCTTGCCCGGAAACTGCTTTTCGCCATGGACGCCGAGAAAGCACACCACGTGACGCTCTCGATGATGTCCACCGCCAAGAACTGCGGCATCCTCCCTTACGTCACCGGGTCAGGTCATGCACCTAACCCTGCTGAGTCGCCAGTCGAGGTGATGGGATTGAAGTTTCCCAACCGGGTTGGGCTCGCTGCCGGACTCGACAAGGCCGGCACCGCTGTCGGAGCCTTTGGGGTCGTTGGTTTCGGCCACGTGGAGATCGGGACCGTGACACCGCGCCCCCAGCCCGGCAACGACAAGCCACGCCTGTTCCGTCTAAAGGAGCATCACGCCATCATCAACCGGATGGGATTCAATAATCCCGGCATCGACGGAATGCTCAAAAACCTCGAACAGTCGAAACAGGATTTCTCCGGCGTCCTTGGTATCAATATTGGAAAGAATAAGGACACTCCGAACGAGGATTACCTCGATGACTATCTCGCCTGCTTTGAGGGCGTTTACGGAGCCGCCGCCTACGTCACGGCCAACCTGTCCTCTCCAAACACCGCCGGATTGCGAGATCTGCAAAGCGCCGATACCTGCCGCGAACTCATCACCCGCCTCCAGGAGAAGCGAGACGAACTCAAGCCGAAGCATGGTAACAAGCATGTTCCCATCGTCATCAAGATAGCTCCGGATCTATCTGAAGATGCTGTCAAAGGACTCGCCGCTGCTTTCAGCGAAGCAAAGGTCGACGGTGTTATCACCACCAACACCACGATCGATCGGGAAACGGTATCCGGTCACGAACTTGCCGATGAAGCCGGTGGACTCAGTGGCGCTCCACTTTCGGAAAAAGCGACTGAGATTCTCGCCCTGCTCCGTTCCGAGATGGATCCTGACATTCCTATTATTGGTTCCGGAGGCGTCATGAGTGGCGCCGACGCCAAAGCCAAAATCGACGCCGGAGCTTCACTCGTCCAGGTATACTCGGGCCTGATCTATCGAGGGCCGGCATTAGTGAAGGAAATCCTCGAGACGGTCTAGATTCTACGAAGGCACTTCTGCATCGCAGACTTGGTTGAATGATCCACCCGCTTTGTGCGCGGGCGCATTCACTTCAGGTAAACATCCCGGTAGAATTGTCCCCTAAAGGCCAACAGGCCGAAGACCTGAACCACAATCGGAGCATCCTCAGTCCAACACACCTTAGATGTCGGCGACTTAGGCCGACTTTTTGTGGGGCATCGTGTAGCTGAGCAGCTGGCCCAGTTTGTCGCGCATCTCAGAACGATCGACGATCATGTCGACCAGGCCATGCTCGAGAAGGAATTCCGCAGTCTGGAAACCGGGAGGCAGGTTCTGGTGAGTCGTCTCTTTAATGACACGCGGACCGGCAAAACCGATCATGCAGTTCGGCTCGGCCATAATAATATCACCGAGCGTTGCGAAACTTGCGGTGACACCACCGGTAGTTGGGTGAGTCAGAACAGAAATGTAGGGAAGGCCGGCCTCATGATGGCGAGCGAGAGCACCGCTGGTCTTGGCCATCTGCATCAAGCTGAGAATTCCTTCGTGCATACGGGCGCCACCGGAGGCACTCACAATGATGCAGCCGCGCTTTTCCTCAGTCGCCACTTCGATGGCGCGAGTCAGTTTCTCACCGACAGCGGAACCCATACTGGCTCCGAGAAAGCGGAAGTCCATCACGCCCAGCGTGACGGGGTTTCCAAGAATGGTTCCACGACCGGTCACCACTGCATCGCGCAGGCCGGTCTTCTTCTGGTAGCTCTTTACCTTGTCGGTGTAGCCCTTGAAGCCCAGCGTATCCACGGCCTCAACGCCGGCGTCCAGTTCTTCGAAGGACTCCGGGTCAAGCAGCATGGCGACGCGCTCTTCGGAAGTGAGCGTGAAGTGATGATCACATTTGGTGCAAACGCGGTGGCGCTGCTTCAGGGTGAGTTCATCAATGATCGCGCCACAGGAAGGACATTTGTTCCACAGGCCTTCCGGCATGTCGGACTTTTTCTTCCCAAGTGACTTGATGGAGCGCTTCTTAAAAATGCCCATAAATAAACAGGTGAGTGCGAGTTGTGTTCGTGTTGGCAGGGCGCAAAACCCAGCCTTCGCCAAAAATAGCGGGGAATAGCGCGATCACAACCGATTTCGTTACCCTCGCAGCACCGAAACGGCAGCGATTCGGTCCGGCTCCAGCGCCTCCCGAAGCACCGAAGCGCACTCCGAAACCGTTGATCCAGTGGTCATCACGTCATCGACAAGCAGGAGGTTGAGCTCCTTTTCCTCATCCTCAAGCCTCTTCACCAGGCGGTATGACTTTAGTTCAAATGCCCCGTCGGGGTTCCTGAGCCGGTCTTCCCGGTCCAGTTGAGCCTGCCGAACCGTGTGCCGCGTCCGGCGCAGAAGGTCACACATTTCCAATTCAATGCCCGGCGGAGCGCACCGCATCATTTCCACGGCAATCTCCCGGGACTGGTTAAAGCCCCTCTCCCTCAGCCGCTTGGGATGCAGGGGCACCGGCACCACCACCCAGGAGTCCCGGAGCAACCGCTCATCCCGCCACACGACGGAGATCAGCGAAC
>JABSSQ010000091.1 GCA_013213905.1 Verrucomicrobiales bacterium
CCTCTTTGATTCCGATGCCTACTCTCCTC
Source organism: Verrucomicrobiales bacterium (assembly GCA_013213905.1). Taxonomy (GTDB): domain Bacteria; phylum Verrucomicrobiota; class Verrucomicrobiia; order Verrucomicrobiales; family DEV007; genus Arctic95D-9. Next base: position 30 of record JABSSQ010000091.1, read on the forward strand.
TCCAGATTGCTGCGAAGGTCGAAGAGGTCGGACTCAAAAAAGCCAATCTCGGGCGCTTGCCACCGTGCGTGCGTGGTTTTTTGGCCGGAGGCTTTATCGGCTTGGAAGCGGCATTCTACAACGGGGTCTCGAACGACTCGGAACTCAATTTTGCTTACAAACAAATACCGCAAGGCTCGGCAAACAAATTCTCGCAAGGCTCGGCAAACAAATTACCGCAAGGCTCGGCAGTTTCTCCGCTCGGATACCATTACATTTTTCGGAAATGATTGGTAACTTGGTTCCAGCTACTCTTGGGAATCTCGTTCGTGGTGCCGGGCTGGTTGGGTTGATCTACTGCATTGTCCAAACTCGAGATCGGGATTGACTCTATTCAGCGAAATAGTCGCCCACGCTCGCTTTGAACTGCTTTAAGATAGCAGTGTGCTCGGGTGAATGCGCCAGGTTCTCCCATTCGTTAGGGTCCTTTTTCAAGTCGTAGAGTTCATCCGATTGATCCGCGTACTGGATGTATCGCCACCGAACGTCGCGAACTGAAACATTTCCCTTGTCGAATAATGTGAAGAGATGCCGCCCTGTTCTCTTTTCCGGGTTCTTAAGCAAAGGCACCAATGACTCTCCATCCAGAATGTCCGGCGCCGCGACGCCGCATAGGTCTGTGAGAGTTGGATATAGATCAATCAGGCCAACGGGTTGATCACAACGCGCCCCGGCTTGAGCAACGATATCAGCCTGATTTTTAGCCGGGGCGATCATCAGCGGCACTCGAGTGGATCGCTCCCACCCGGTCCACTTCCCCCAATGCTGTTTTTCACCAAGGTGCCAACCGTGATCGGTCCACAAAACGACAACGGTATTGTCGGCATGCGCCGACTCATCCAGCACCTCGAGCAAACGACCAATTTCGTAATCCACGTAGGTCACGCAGGCCAGATAAGCCTCGACCGCCGCCTGCCATTGATCGAACCTGACAATCGTTTCGTGGCTGCCTGCCGTGACTGGCTCAAGCGCCCACTTCCGGCCGGCATCGCTCAAATCATCCAAGTCACCTTCCAAAACCGGGGGCAACTTCCCGGGTTCATCTCTAAACCGCTCAAAAAATCGGGCCGGCGCCCAGAGCGGAATGTGTGGGCGGTAGTAACCAACTCCGAGGAAGAAGGGCTTCTCAGATTTCTCTTCCAGCTTAGAGATCGCCCAATCCGTGATCTGAGTGTCGCCGAATTCCGAATCCGGCACATCCCATGGGCCCCAGTCATGGGACTCTCCATCATTCGTATCCGGGCGGCGGTCTGACGGCATGCGATTCAGCGGTAACACGTAAGTCTCACCGTTGTGTTTGACCACATGACTAGGATTGTCCGTCCCCTTTGTCGCCTGATCTTTCTTATTGTATTTCACCTTATCACCCGGAAGTGGACTCCAGCGCTGCTCCGTCGAAAAATACTCTTCAAACGGGCCGCTTTTGGCACTATGCAGCATTTTGCCAGTGCCCCAGGTATGGTAACCAGCCTCTCGAAAGCTCTCAGGTAAAAGGGGCGCATCAGGTTGAAGTTTGCTGATCGAGCCACTCTTGTTGCCCCACACGCCGGTATGTTGAGGCATCAAACCACTGAACACGGCGGCCCGAGAGGGATTGCAGGCCGGCGCCCCGCAGTGAGCATTGGTGAAAAGAATTCCGCGCGAGGCAATCTCGTCGATATTCGGCGTCAGCGCCTGAGGATGTCCGCCGAGGCAACCGATCCAGTCATTGAGATCATCAATCGAGATGAACAACACATTCGGCTTCTCATCCGCGAACGACGGCGTCGAGAGAGCCAGTGCCAGCAACATCAACCCAATGGCTTTCATTACCCAACAAACCGACTGCCAGGCACTACTCAAGCTCTTTCACCTTGATGTTTCGGAACTGAATCTTCCCCTCTTTACCTGAGTGGATCTGCAGACTGAAGAAGCCCTTGGTGTATTCGTCAGTCTTCCAGTGCGCCGCCGGTTTGCCGTTCACCCAGGTCTTGATGGTATCACCCTTCGCTTTGACGGTGACGCGGTTCCATCCGTCCCGCTTCATGGATTTACGAACCTCTTCGTGAGCTTCAAGCCACATTGGATAAATCCATCCTCCAGCTCCCTGACCATAGATACCCCCGGACCAGTAACGCTCTTTCGAGAAAGCTTCCATTTCTGCCTGGGGGCCAAAAACCGTTTCGTTATTCTTCCCCGGCTTGGAATCGGCTCGAAACATCACACCAGTATTGCCGTCTACGAGGTATTTGAGCTCGGCGGTGAAGACAAAATCCGTGTAATCATTCTTCTTCGTGGAGAGATAAGTACTGGGAGAGCCGGGAACACAGGTGCCTTCGATAACACCCTCTTTGGCCTCAAAAGTGCAGATACCGCCCTTCGCTTCCCAGTTATCCAAGTCACTGCCGTTGTAGAGATCCACGAAACCCTCGTCGAGATCCGGCTCCTCATCCTCGTTCACCAGCATATCACCCGGCTTGGGGACATTAGGTTGCTTCTCATAGACTTCGATCCACTTCTTCTGAGAATCTGCAATTTCACCGGCCAGGCCGGTCGAAGCCATCAGAATGAGAGACGAGACAAAGGTAGCAATTTTCATAGTCGGTTTGGTTTCCTTCACAAAACCGACTTCCGCCTATTTCCGCCAGTGGAAAAAAATACGGGAGGGCGCGGCTCATTCTGCGATAATTTGCGCCCTGCGACAGAAAGGCGCAATTCGCCCCTCAACCGATCCGAATGATATTCACCGGGCAACCTACCTCGGCTTCCTTGAGAATTTTGCGATCCGACTCGAGTCCCTCTCCATATTGGAAGGCCTTGTCTTCGCGCGTCACGTTAACCAATTGGGCTTCCCCGTCTTCGTCCATCACCCAATACTCCGGTGCCACCTCGGCACAGAGCATGCACCCGATGCACTCGGGCTTCTTATGGGCAATCTTGAGAAACATGACTTCGTCCCGGAGACTCGCTAATTCGCGGCGGCGACCACCGGCTCCATGGTGAAAAACTTATCGTTCTTGCGAACCTTGTCACTCACCTTCACGGAAAAAACTTCCTGGGCTTTGGCTTCTTCCACAACACCTGCATCGAGTCGCAACTCCTCTACGGTACCTTCGATCACTCCCGTGGTTTCACCGATGATGACAAACTCATCACCCACCTTCACGTCGGCGGTGGCACGAACCTCGGCCACTCCGAGCTTGGAGTAATAGTGGGTCACGTGCCCTTTCAAAGTCTTCTGGTGAGTGGCCTTGGATCCGTAGGACCCGGACCAGCCCTGTTCACGACCGAGGTAGTAGCCATCGGACAAACCGCGATTGTAGACTTTCTCGATATCAGTCAAAAGCTTCGCCACGAACTCCTCTGAGTAGGTGCCGTTCTGAACCGCATCCACCGCTTCACGATAGGCGCGAGTGACCAGCTTCACGTACTCCGGCGCACGGCCTCGACCTTCCAGCTTGAGAGTGTGCACGCCGGCCTCGAGAACCTGATCGAGAAACTCGATCGTCGAAATGTCGTTGGGGGACATCACGAAATTGTTGTCGATCTTCAGCTCCTTGCCGGTTTCCGGATCCTTCACGATGTATTCCTTACGGCAGTTCTGAATACAGGCTCCCCGGTTGGCGGACGCATTGTCGGTGAACAATGACATTCCGCAACGACCGGAAACAGCGATGCAAAGGGCTCCATGGGCGAAGGCCTCAATCTCGACCACACGACCGGAAGGTCCGCGCAGGTCATCAGCGACGACCTGCTCCCGCAATTTGCGAATCATGGAAAGATTCAACTCACGCGCCAGGACAATGCGATCGCAGTATTGGGCGTAGAACTTGAACGATTCATAGTTCGAAACCGACAGCTGAGTCGAAAGATGCACTTCGAGCCCGAGCTCACGCGCCTTCATGATGCAGGCCATATCGGAGGCAATGACCGCGTTCACTCCATTCTTCGCCGCTGCCTCGAGCAGCTTGTAGCAGAGCTTGATGTCGTGATCGTAGAGAAGTGTATTCAGCGTGAGATAGCCACGAATGCCGCCTGCCCGGCAGCGATCCATGATCTCGGGAAGGTCCACGAGATGAAACGAGCGCCGCGAGCGTGCCCGCATATTCAGCTGGGCAAGGCCGAAATACACGGCATCAGCTCCCGCATCGATTGCCGCCTGCAATGAGGCATAACAACCGGCCGGGGCCAGCACTTCAACATGAGTTTCCTGGGTCGTCGCCGTCATGATGGGTTGGATAAGAGGTGACTCTGTGACTCAAAAACGAGCCAGCGTCAAACATCGCAGAAATTTCTCTCAGAGCGAACGGGAATTGTGACTCACTCGGGCCAGAGCGCGATTCCCCCTTTAAACAGCAACATGGCGCCGATTCCGGCGAATAAACAGTTGAGAACCAGCGCATTGTGGCGGCAAAGCCAGCGTCTCCAGGTCCGAAGCACCTCGTCAGAACGGCGCGGGAAAAGAGCCGCCACCACGAGAGGGGCTCCGACACCGAGCAATCCTACGGCCAGGAAAAGCAGGATCAGCCACCATCGCCCCTCGCCCCAATCCGGGCCGCGGGAAACCAGGATTCCTGCCTGAACCGTGATCGGAAGGTTCTTCAAATTGGCCACCCCAAGGACCACTGCGAGGCTGAGAGACTTCGCCCATCCGAATTGATCGAGTTTCTCCATCCAGACCGGCGTCTTCTCCCTCTCCTCACCCCGAGGTCGGCTTCGCCAGATTCGAAAAGCGAGAGCCCACAGAAGCAACCCGAACAGCACCTGGAGGGAAGGCCCGATCCAGGGAAACCTCGGACCGCCTGCGGCATCGATCCGGCCGACCACCTGCATCACCGCCAAAAGCAGCGAAGATAAACCCAGGAGCCAGCCAACCACAAAGGCGAGAGAATTACGCCTACCCTGCGGTGTCATCAGAATGAGAATCACCGCCGCAATCGGGATCGGACTGAAGGCAATTCCTCCAGAGAGCGCCAGCATTTCTCCCCAAGCCATCTTCATCCGAGTTCTCCCCTTTCGCCGCCCTCGCTACATCGGTCAACCGACTTATGACAGAACGACTTTTTTCGGAAGATGCGCCTGTAGACGTATTCTGTCATGGTTATAGACTCTTCACGTTCAGACTCTTCTTCCATGAAACTCACGCTCAAAACCCTCGACCAGAATCTGGTCAAAACTGATCTCCTTATCGTCCCGGCTCGCGAAAACGCCCGCCTCAAACTACCGGCCGGAGTGAACGTTCCGGAACAGGCCGTTCAGTCCTTCGAGGGCAAGCCCAGAGAGATGCGCCTGACCGACACAATCTCCGGGGCTGCCGCGCGAGTGCTCTTCATTGGACTCGGATCCGCAAAGACTGTCAGCGAAACCCTGAGACGATGTGGTGCTCTAGCTGCCAGAAAAGCCGGGAAGATCGAGGCAAAAACGGCCACGGTCTGGTTTGAGCAAACTACCGGAAAGGCGGCCGAAGATCTCGGGCAGGCCTTCGCCGAGGGCATCGTCATGGGGACCTATCGATTGAACGACTTCAAATCGAAGAGCGAACCTGCCCCGCTGAAACGCATCACGATCCACGCGACCAAGGAGTTCAATGCGGGGGCCAAAAGAGGTCAGATCATCGGCGAAGCCAACTGTCTGGCACGACGCCTTCAGGACACTCCTGCCAACCTGATGCGACCGTGCGATCTCGTTTCCGAAGCCAGGAAAATTGCTTCCGGAAACGAACTGGTGACCTCCCGCATTATCGACGAAAAGGCCATGGCCAAGTTCGGGATGGGTTCACTGCTTTCCGTTTCACGCGGCTCAAGCGAACCG
>JABSSQ010000092.1 GCA_013213905.1 Verrucomicrobiales bacterium
GATCACCCTGACAAGATGCTGCTCTTAGTCGAACCGTAGTGCGGATTACCGGCTGAGCAAAAAAGGGCCGGCCAGGTTAATGGCCCAGTAGAGGCCCCCGACAGGAAATTCAGTTCCGTCTCGCAGTGGCAGAATAACCGCCCGGGGATCGTCCCTGATTTTCACGAGCCACTTTCGCTGGGCTTCGTTGAGTGAATCGGAGGGAGTGCCCTGGGCGAGGCCGGTGTAAAAGTCAGACATGATGGTTGGAGTCATGGCATCGTTGATCGGCCAGAGCGTCGACATGACATGTTCGGCTCCCGCCATCCGAAAGCCGCGCCGCACTCCGAGCACTCCATCACCGGCAGTGGCCTCTCCAGAGGCGGTATCGCAGGCGCTTAAGGTGACAACGAGTGTGCCGTTAAGATTGAGTTCGGCCGCTTCGTTCGCCATGAGGATACCGTCTGTGGCCGGTGCGGGAACCTGCCCCTTGGACCAGGCGCCGATGGTATCGCTGCAGCCGGCCAGGGTGATCCAGCTGCCAAAGAGAGGATTCTGAAAACCGGAGACTTCGTTCGGAACATAGGAAGATGTTCGGGTGTTCTCTGGAGGGGGAATCATGGAGGGAAGGTAAACCCCGTGGGTGGCGAGGTGGAGAATGTAAGGTTGGACGGCCTCGCGTTTGAGCAGGGCTTCCGTTGCCTCTTCTCCGTAGACCGAGCGGGTGGGGATTGACAGTGAATCCAGCAAGCCGGTGAGGTGCTGCACTTCGCGCTCCGCCCCCAGTAGTGGTGCCAGACCGTAGGAAAGGCTTTCCAGTGTGACCGAGCTGAAGGCGGTCAGCAGGCCCCGATGATCGGCAACCGTTGCGTTGCTTTCCGGGCGAGTATCGAACTTGGGGTTGCCGACGAGGAACGCTCCACTCGAGGGGGACACCGCCTGAGCGGGTTTGAGCAGTTCTCTTGCCGCGGAGACATAGCCCAGGTCGTAGTGTTCGATGATGAACTTTCCGTCCTCGTCCATGAGGCAGGCAAAGGGAACAAAATTGAGCGCGCCTTCAGGACTGATGTGGAGATGTTGAACACCCGCGAGATAGGAGGACAAGGGTTTGAAGAGGGTATCGTAGAGCTTGCGAAGGACCGCCTCGGCGATCTCGTTGTCCGGATTGACGGCTCCGAAAAAGACGACCGTCTGGGCGATAAGGTCTTCCACTTCGGACAAGGGCACACAATCAGCGAACTGGACGTTGTCGCTGGAAACGATGACAGCCGCGACGCGGGATTCGAAGGTGGCTTTGCCGTGATAGCGATCGTAAGTCACGTAGTCGATCAGCACTTCACCGGGGTCGAGCGCGGCTTGAAGATCGGCTAGGGTCAGGTCGAGGAACTCACTGCCAAAATTAGAGCCTCCGGTGATTTCGAGAAGCTTGCGGTGGGCGGCACGGACCGCTTCGCGGGCACTGTCGAGATCGACGTCCTCTTTGGAGGTGGCGAGAAAGGCGCGACGGAACCGGGCCCGTGCTTCAGTGAGAGCATTCACGGCGTCAACGGCATCCGGAGAAGTGGCCGATTGAATCAGTCGGGCCTCGGCGATGAGGCTGTCGACGACAATACCTTTCCGCTTGAGGAGGAACTCGGCCAGCAGGGGGGCATTCTCCAGGGTGGCGAAGAGGTGATGAGAACGAAACAGGTTCTGATAAGCGAGACGCTGCCTTTCATCGGTGAACTCGAGAACGTGAGCGAGGTTGGAGAGTTCAATGTCAGAACAGTTCCCGGCATATTCGAGTGCGAGGGCATGGTCATCCTGCGCCATCGAGGCGAGGCCGGCTCCGTAGAGCCCTTCGATGAGGTCGGGGTGCCCCGGTCGGAGCGAGTCGGAGTAGAGGGCCTCGGACACCTGGTAGGCTTCCATGGCGCCTTCGTAGTCGCCGAGCTCGCGACGGGCATCACCGAGTCGACGTTCCGCCTCTGCCGTTTCGAAGTGCGGTTGCGCGCCAAAGATTTCGACGCGCCCATCGCGAACATGCTGGTAGTACTCGAGAGCGGCTTCCGGGTTGCCAGTGGCTCGAAGGACTTCACCCAGAAAAAGCAGGACTTCGAGGGTGTCGGGATGGTTGACTCCGAGTTCGATTTTGAAAACGTGGGCGGCTTCCTGAACGTAATCGGCCGCTTCCTCAATCTTGTTCTGATAGAATAGAAGTCCTCCCAGGTTGGCTCGCGACCGCGCCGTGTCGAGGGCGTCAGGCCCCAGTTGGGCGGTCCGAATCTTGAGGCCCTCCCGGTAAAGCGTTTCTGCTCCGTCAAGATCGCCGATGCACCAGAGCAGACCGGCGAGATTGTTCATGGCAGGCACGGTGGCGGCGGCACCTTCGCCATCGACTTTCTCGCGGATGGCGAGGGCCTCCCGGTTGAGCGTTTCGGCGACCTCAAAGCGCCCCAGGACCTGGTAAAGGGCGGCGAGATTGTTCTTTAGCTGGCTGACGAGAACGGTCTCCGGACCAGTGACCACGGAGGCAAGGGCAAGGCTCGAACCGTACCCGGCTTCGGCTTCGATATAGTTCCCGAGGCGCTGATTGAGGTTTGCCAGTTCGTTCGTGAAGACCAGCTTGTGTTGTGAGGGA
>JABSSQ010000093.1 GCA_013213905.1 Verrucomicrobiales bacterium
CGCACGCCCAAGTCTCCTCGCGTACTCGTCATTGCCCCGACTCGCGAACTCGCCATCCAGATCGAGGAAAGTTTCTCGGCCTACGGCACCCATATCCGCTTTCAATCCGAGGTCATCTTCGGAGGAGTCGGGCAGAACCCTCAGGTCCGCGCCATCCAGAAAGGACCGGAGGTGCTCGTGGCCACTCCCGGGCGCCTGCTCGATCTCATGAGCCAGGGCCTCCTCAGTCTCAAGGCGCTCGAAGTCTTTGTCATCGATGAAGCCGACCGCATGCTCGACATGGGATTCATTCACGACGTCCGCAAGATCATCGCGGAACTGCCCGCGAAACGACAGTCACTCTTCTTCTCGGCGACCATGCCCGACTCCATCATCGAGTTGGCCGGCACGATCCTGACCGAGCCGAAACACGTCGAGGTAACTCCCCCGGCCACGACAGTCGAAAAGATTGATCAACGAGTCTGTCATCTTGCCAAGGCCGACAAGCGGGACCTGCTCACCGATATTCTTCGGGATCACAACGAAGGCCTCGCCCTGGTGTTCACCGGAATGAAACACGTCGCCAATCGCATTGCCGAGCACCTCACCAAAAACGGCATGCCCGCCGCAGCCATTCACGGCAACAAATCCCAGACCGCTCGAGTCCGTGCGCTGGAGAGCTTTCGCAAAGGAAAGATTCGCGTCCTCGTCGCCACCGACATTGCCGCCCGCGGAATCGACGTCAAAGGCATCGACCTCGTCATCAACTACGACCTGCCGAACGAACCCGATTCCTACGTGCACCGAATCGGACGAACCGCGCGGGCCGGCACGGAGGGACACGCTATTTCCTTTTGCGACGAATTGAGCCAGGGCCTGCTTCGCCAGATCGAAAAGAACATCCGCATGGAGATTCCGGTGGATCGGGATCACGCCTATCACCGCGATCCCCGGCCCGGCGACAAAGATGAGAGCCAGCAGCAGCAAAGCCGAAGGGAACGGGGCGGAGGCGGACGCTCAGGCAAGCCTCCCCGCAAGCGCTCCAACCGGAACCGCGGACCGCGGCGTGAAAAGAACGACGGTAATTCAGGGGACCGGAACACGGAAAGCTCCCGGAATGCGAATCGCAATCGTCGTCGCCGCCGCCCCCGCCGGAATAATTCCAACGGATAAGGGGATTACGGCTTGAGCCTGCGGTGCCCCACCCTTAGAGCCGGCCTTCAGCAGTCAGAATTGCCGAAACTCGGTGTTAACGCCTACTCAAAATCCTGGGCCTCATCCGCCCCGACGGTCGCGTAGTCCGGATCCTTGGCCCGAATGTAGAGTTCACCATTCTTCTTCAGCTTCACTTTCATTGGAACCAGCGTGGTTCCCCGCTGATTGATGGTCTGAGCGGTTTCGCTCAGATCGAGATTCTGAATTCCTTCGCGGCTCACCGGCGGGACGTTGGCATTGTAGAAGGCGGTGCACCACCAACGACCGTCATTGTCCTGGAACGGCGTGCCGTGTCCGAGGAAACGGCCGGCAAACTTCCGTTCACTGTAGGGCCCTGTGATCTCATCAGCGGTCGCGTAGTAGAGATTGTAACTACCGCGTCGCATTTTGCCGGTCGACCAGCCGGTACCGAAGAGCACATACTTGCCCTCGATTTTCATGATGAGACATCCCTCGTGCCCCATCTTGGCGGTCTCGCCTGATGGCCCGATGGTGACCGGTTTGGCCGTGAACTCAGAGAAGTCATGAGAAAGCGGAGCAATCGATGTCGCGCCCCAAACCATCCACCAGGTGCCGTCATCATCACGAAACAGAGAAGGATCGTGTTTC
>JABSSQ010000094.1 GCA_013213905.1 Verrucomicrobiales bacterium
CTTGTTCTGTCCGTTTGGGCTCGATTGCTAATATGCCCTCGGAATTTATTGAATAGATTTGTGACCTCTTCCAGTTCACGAAGCACGCGTCGCTGAATACGGTGACCTTGTAAAACTGAGCCTTTCCCTCCTGGAGCCTGAGTCCGATTGGGTAAGGTGTGTCGACGTCTAGTGGGATGCCTTGCGTGATTGCAATGCCCTTTTTCGGATCATTTATGTCCTCCTCAGTCTCAGCTACTTCGATCGTTATAAAGTACGGGGCCTTTTCGTTGGATAGACCCGCGTTGAGGGGGAAGAACAGGGCAGAATTGCCGTCGATCATGATCTCGTGACAAATCCCCTCAGCGAGCGCTGACCGTTCACTGGCATTCAGCAGATCGAAACAGAGAATCGTCACTGAAGTAAGGAGCAAAGCCTTCATTTTTTAGACAGAACGTCTGAGACCTGGTGTCCTGATCCGGCGACGGCCTTTCACTTGGAGGGTAGAGGTTTGAGTCAGTGGAATCAATCAACTCGCAACGGGATCAGGCTTACCAGCGTCGCCTTGTTCGCTGTCGTGTGGGAAGCAACGCTCTCGTGTTGCCGGTAGCAGCAAAAGGACAAGGATCGCGATGAAAAAGAAAATCTGAACAGAAGCTCCTATCATCAGTGAAGCAGAAACGTCGGCATTCATCTTCGGCGTACGCTGCAAAAGCCCGATAAACTCGTAGCAGGAAAACCCAAGCAGAAGCGTGGCTGCGGAAACCGAACCGAGGTAACCAAGTCTCGTGCGGAACGCGAGCCCGAATCCAGATACGAGGGCGACCACGGTCAAAATAAGCGCCAGAATGAAGCTCGTTTGATTCGACGCGTTGGATAAATTCGAAAGCGTGGCTGGGGCAAGTGAATTGGAAAGTCTGAGCAGACTAATGACAACCAGCGTTGTTGCTGGAACAAGAAATAGAGCGTTTCGATCGATTGGTTTCATTTTCTCCAGCGAACGTCATAGAGCACTCAACCCTGACGGAGAGCGCCACTTAAACGTGGAATAAACGTTAGAGTTTGAAAAGGCATTTCGACTCGGGGCGGGTCAGGGGTTGAGCGCCTCGCCTTGTTGGGCCTCGAGCGATGCCTGCGTCTGGGTAAAACTCTCACACCAAGTTTCGAAGGCGAGAGGGTCGATATTAGGGCAATCGACAAGGTTGGGTTTCGGGAAAGCATGGTAGTGCGCTCCATCAGTCTGGCCATATGCGTAGAAAAAGTTCGAGTCTTCGCCGTACAGCCACCACTCACCAGACCCCGAATTCATCTCAGTGACTCGAAACGAGAATACTGATGACTCAGCTGGGATGAAGAACCCTCGTCCGGTGATGAGCATCCAACAATTGGAGGCGGCAGGTGAAGCGACTAGAAAAACGAGCACAAACAACCCGGCAGCTGTCAAAAGGACTAGTAGCTTGCGTCGCATTCGTTACTTTCCCTGGCCCAACGTCAAACAGCACTCAACCCTGACAGGGAGCGAGTGACGATTGTGGAGTTGATGTTGAAGTAAGAAAAGTCATTTCGACTCGGAGCGGTCTGGGGTTGAGTGCCTGAGCTTGTTGTGCCCACGTTTTTAGGACGAAGTTCGTCGGTCGCCACTACGGTCGAGAGCGAAAAGTGTAACGACCGAACCTAGTGGCGGAAGGAAGATGATCAGGAGATACCAAATTGCCTCACGCGCCTTAATTGCTCTCCGTAGGGCCGCGACCGTTAGAACCAAAGTGGCAAGTATAATAGAACCTAGAACGATCGCTCCGAAGTCTGTAAGTCCACCTGGAGGAGTTAGGTTCATAGCATCAGTTTCTGGCACAACGTCCGAGGCCACTCAATCCGATCCTGGGAGCGACCTCACAAAAGCAGAATGGATTAACGAAGAACCAAAGTCAATTTAGGACTCGGAGCGGGATCGGGTTGAGTGCGCCGTCTTGTTAGCCGCGTGTCGGTCACTAGCGTTCGGATTCGGAGTGCGTTACATCGCCAGTAGCTCGATCGATGGAGAAGGCGACAGATCCGTCTTTCCCTCCCATCCCGATAATTGCCGTTTCGGTAACCTGAAGATCCCTAACCACAGGCCCGGCGAGCTTAATTCCTCCTTCGTTCGTCACGTAAGTCATTCCGCCATTCCCGCGAAAATGAATGAGGGAATAGCCATCGGCAATATCAGTCCGCTTCGGGGTAGCCCAAAGAAATACAGCCAAAATCAAGCCAGCCCCAAGCAAGGCTAGGCTGATCTTCCATGATTTTCTTTTCATCGGCTAACGTCTGAGGTGTGGCAGCGGCTACTGGGAGCGCCAGCTCGAAACAGGGTTAAGTGTTGTAGTAAAGAGGGTCATTTCGACTCGGAGCGTATAGCCGCTTGTCCACCACCGCCTTGTTCGGCAAGTCCGTTTTGGCGGGA
>JABSSQ010000095.1 GCA_013213905.1 Verrucomicrobiales bacterium
AGCCTTCTGGCCACGAAAGGGGAGGAAGCTGAGTTTCGTGAAGTGACCCGCGGCCTGGTGCGGGGTGATTCCGGCGTTCGATTGCATCCGGATTCGATCAGCCAGCTTAACAACCAGCTGGTAAACTCCTACTGGAGGTCGCTGGCCCGTCTCTTTTCTTCGAATCGTTACAGTGATGTCCTGCCTCTGCTGGCTTCCGTTGAAAGGGAGGTGCAGCCTCTTGAGCAACGGGCCTGGATCGAATGGACTCGATTTGTGGTTCTCGCCAAACTGGCCAGAGCTGCCGAAGCCGAAGCTGCTCGCGAGCGGTTCGGCACGCTCGTCGAAGAAGGCAAGCTCGACAGTATTCGCTTTCCGGACGGTCTCGAACTGGAAGTGAGCGCAGCGGTCAACTTCCAGGCGGGCCCCAAGGATTCACCGATGACTCAGGTGACTCCGGATACAGGTTTCCTGACCAAAGGCCCGGAATTGAAGTGGGGATTTGAAGTTCCCGAAGGAATGCGAATTCGCACCTTTTGGAAGGGGAACGGGCGCGTTCTTGTCGTCGACGACGTTAATACCGTTTTTGGAATCGACAGTAGTGACGGTCGGCTCTTGTGGCAGAAGGAAGCTACCTCCGCCCGGGGAAGCCGGAGAGGACGTCCGGGTTCATTTGGTGAATCTCCCATGCGGCAGGGAGAGAATATCTCGGTCGCTTCCGGGGATCGGGCGAGAGTTGTGCAGGGATTCGCGGCACGAGGGGCGCGCTTTTTTCTCGTGGAGGAGGGGAGCTTGAAATGCTACTCCACCAAGGACGGATCGCCGGTGTGGTCAGCTGAGCTTCCCTTTGCCGCCGGCCGGGAAGAACCCTCCGTTGGTAAAGCGGATATTCTGACCGTATCCGAAGAGTTGGTCGTTGTTTTTCGACCGCATACCCAATCGGCAGCTGGCTATGACCTTGGAGGCGGTAAGCTGAGGTGGCTGCATGAAGGCGATCCGATTGCCCAAGCTGATGTTGTTAAGGTCGATACGCTGAATTCCGGAGCTCAGATCGCGAATGGGCGGGTTCTTCTTTATGGGCAGAAAGCCGAGATCCTCGAAGCAGAAAGCGGCAAGAGAATCTGGAATCTGGATTCCGGTGCCCTGGCCCTTTTACCGGTCGAATTGAAGCGCTATCGCGGCGAAGAAGAAGCCGTTTCAGTCGAAGATCCGGAAGCGTTGGTCGAACCTCCCTCACCGGAAGTGAAAGTGTTCGATGTGGTAAGTTCCACCTCGTTGCTGTCTTCGTCACTCTTCTTCGAGACGCGGAATGTAGGTGCCATCATTAGCCCTGCGGCCTATTGGGCTCATCGGCGGAGTGAATCTTCAGAGCCTGCTTTTGCACACCTTGGCAGCAGTTCTCTCTGGCTTGGGCATGGTGCTATAATTCGAAAGATCCCGACTGATATTCCGGTGGGAAGTGATCAGTTGGCCGGATCCGGCGCCTTCCTCGGTGAGAACGGTGCCCACGGCTGGTTTGTTGAAGATGGCTACCTCTATCACACGGATTTTACGAGAAATCGAACCTACGCCGTTGAAGTCATGGATCTGGGTGATGCGGCATCGATCCGCGCGCTGTATGCGGGGAATCAGGTTGTCGTGAAGGGAGAGCGCGGTTTTAAAGTGATCAACGCGCTTTCAGGTAAGGTGGTCGGCCAGTCCAACTGGGGTGAAGACGTTGTCAGCTATCTCAGCGCTGCCGGCATTGGGATTCCCGAACAGGGAGGTGAAGGATTCCTCACCTGGAAAGGAAGAGTCATCACCAGTGGGCCGCGCGCTTCATTGGTTTGCCGCCCCCTGAGGGACGTCATCGAAAGTGATTCCTACCTGACATCTTTCCAGGAGCGGGTGCTGATCTGCCTCGGGCCAGCGAGTGCGCCGGCGGAACAGGAGTCAACTTCAGAAGGGAGCCCCGAGATCGAGTAGCTTATGGGAGATTCCGGGCCGTCCACTTCCAATGAAGAGTTGTTTGATCCAGAGTTCCTGGATCGATTGAGGGCGATGTTCCTTCGCTTGAAGAAGCGCAAGCAGCTTCGGAGGAAGGGGATTCAATCGACGCCTGCGACGGGATTCACCCGTGAATTCAAAGGATTCCGTCACTACACGCCTCGGGATGATTACCGGGCGATCGACTGGCAGCTCTATGCCCGCCTCGATCGGCTCTTCATTCGGCTGTATGAGGAGATCCAGGAGTTTCATGTCCACATTGTCGTCGATACCAGTGCGTCGATGAACCAGCCCTTTCCGGAAAAGCGGCTGACGGCTCAAAAGCTTGCTGTCGCTCTCGGTTATATGGGTCTGGTGGGGCATCACCGGGTCAGCCTCTATTCGATTGGTGAATCCGTCTCCGACCCGTTGGCACCATTGAAAGGGCAGAGTAGTCTCCAGCGGGTCCTCGATTTTGTCGGTGGGTTGAATTTTGAAGGAAAGACAAACCTGGATCAGGCCTTTCAGGATTTCAGGCCCAGCCGCCGGCGCTACGGGATTATCTTCGTGATTTCCGACCTTTACGGACGTGAGATTGATGAGGCAGTCAGTTCCATCAAGCATGCCAGTCTGTGGCCGGGGGAAGTTCATTTCCTGCACGTTCACCATCCCTGGGAAGAGGATCCGGATCTTGATGGTGAGATAGAGTTGCTCGACGTCGAGACGGGTGAGCAACGTCGACTCTGGTTCACTCCGCGCGACCGTAAGCGCTACCGGGCGTGTTACAACGAATTCCTCGAGGGTATCGAGAAAGAATGCCAGGGACGGCATATCGACTACCAGCGATGGCGGACTGACTACCCGTTTGATGATTTGTTTCTCGATCTCCTTTCCCGGGGCTCAGCCCTTGGCGCCGGGGCTTCATGATTTCCTGAGCGGATGCAGTTCCTTTCTCCACAGTTTCTTTGGCTGCTCGGGCTTTCGGTGATTCCGATTGCGCTGTACCTGTTTCGTCGAAAGTCCCGGACCTTCGAAGTTTCAACCTTGGTATTCTTCAAAACACTGGCACAGGAACACCAGGAATCGGCATGGCTGCGGCGATTGAAGAAACTGGCTTCATTTCTCCTGACGCTCCTCATGTTGGCGCTTCCGGTGTTTGTCCTCGCGCGGTTGCTGCCGAATCAGGACGATTCCGAGGATGTTCGTTCCATTGTGATTTTGCTCGATCGTTCGGCGTCGATGGGACTACAAGATGACTCCGGAGAGACTCGACTCGATGAAGCGAAGAGGCGCATTCGTTCGAGACTTGAGCGGGTGCCTGAAGAGATCGGAGTATCACTCGTCACTTATGATGCACGCCCGGAGGTGGTTCAGCCACGAACCGAAAGTCGAAGAGAATTGATTTCCCGACTCGATGGAGTCACCGTCCGTCCGATTGCCGCCAGCCAGGAGGAAGGCTTGGAGGCAGCGGCGTTACTCGCGGGACTGGAGCCACCGTCGTTGATCTGGCATGCCAGCGATCGACCGTTTGAGGAAGAAGGGCTCAGTGAAGAGCTTTCACTTCAACAACTGGACGTAGCCCTCAGCGAAGTCAGTAATCCCGGGATCACCGGGTTTCAGCTTAGGCCGGCACCGTTGCAGTACTCAATTTACGAAGCCTATGTGCAAGTCGCACTCAATGAGGCTGCAGCGGAAGAGAAAACGGTGCGTGTCGCGCTTTCGGTAGGAGGGGTGCCGAGTCAGTATCGCGATGTGGACCTGACTCCGGGTGATCGGGTTGGGCTTTCCTTTCGGGTGAATGGAGTGAGCCGCCAGATTCTGAAGGTGGAATTGCAAAGCGAAGGGGACAAGTTCCTTCTCGATAACGAAGTTGTCGTACCGCTTCCGGAGGCTCGGCCGATTCTTGCGGCCTGGATTCGCCATTCGGAGTCGGAAGACCCCTACACGCGGCTGGCCTTGGCATCAATTCAGGAGTCCGGCCGTTTTGAACTGCTCAAAGGTGATCCTGACGCCTGGCCCTTGTCTGAGGAGGTGGACGCCGTGATCTTCGATGGCTGGCTTCCGGACAAGTGGCCCGAAGAGATCCCGGCCATCGTGATCAATCCTCCGGGAGCTTCGGGTCCGGTGCTGGCTCAGCGCCTGAATTCTCCGGTTCCCTATGACGAAGTGAGAGTGGGCCATGAAGAGCATCCTTTACTCTATGGAGTGTCCTCCAGCCGTGTGGCGGTTACCCAGACAGCTCTGTTTGATGCGGAGGGCACCTTGGAGCCGCTCTGGTTGGCGGGCAACGAAACAGTTCTCGCTGCGGGTGAAGTGAAGGGGCAGCGACTCGTTATCATGGGATTTTCGCCGGGGCTTTCAGAGCGACTGCCTTTGACGGCTTCATTTCCGCTTCTGATGGGAAATGCCCTTCTCTGGAGTGTCGAGAAAGCTAGCGAAAAGGCAGCACTCTCACTGCACTCCCCCGGAGAACTGGCGGAGGTCGAAGGTTCCACCGTGACCTGGGTGGAAGCGGGGAGCGGCTCCGGGAAAAGTCGTGAGATTCCGCTTCGGTCCGACCTCCTCCTGATGGATCGGGCTGGATTCTGGGAAACGGATTCAGGTCAAAAAGGTGGCTCCTTTCTTTTATCTTCAAATGAAAGCAATCTGCGCGCCCGTGAGGTCGTTGAGGGCGAGAATTACTTTTCTGCCGGTGTTTCAGGTGGGGCCACTTTGAAGAGCTGGTTGCTGGCTATACTGCTTTTAATTCTGTTAGGCGAATACTGGTTGTTGCACCGTTTTGCCGTTTATTGAGATGGATTGGTTGCTGCCACAGGTCCTTTTCCTTGCAATACCGGCGATTGCAATCCTCTTGTGGGTCGATCGCCGGTCACGTCACCCTATGCACACGGGGCGACGACGCGGGCTTCTCGTGACTCGTGCATTGATGATTCTACTGGCACTTCTGGCGATTGCATCGCCGGCGCGGATGATTCAGTCCAACCACCAGGCCGTGATTTTCGTGCTCGATCACAGTCGGAGTGAAGGGGTTGCCGGAATTTCCAGGGAGTACGAAGCCGCTGCGAAAATTCAGGCGTCGCTTCCGCGCAGCACTTCTATAGGAATTGTTGCAGCAGGCAGCGAACCAAGGTTGGTTCGTTACCCCGAGGCGGGTCAGATTGAGCTGGATCCCGAATCACAACAGGAGATCGCTGACCTGATCGGTTCGGGGACGGACTACGAGAAAGCCATTCAACTCGCCAGCGGGCTGTTCCCCGGTGGCGCGGCGCGCCACGTTGTATTGGTAGGTGACGGAGTGGAAACAGCTGGCGATATGATAGGGGCAGCAAAAGAAGCGTCTCTGTCTGGCATTAAGCTGCATGCTTTGGGGGTTGCCGGTGATATTCAGCCGGATGTCAGGGTGACGCGGTTGGAAAGTTCGCAGTCTAGATTGAACGAAGGAGCAACGCTTTCACTCAGTGCGACCATCGAGAGCTCCTTGTCAGGATCCGGACGGATTCGACTGTTTGAAAATGGAGTCGAGGTGGACGCAGAGACCCTCGATATCGAGGCGGGAGGAATTCACGAAGTGGAGTTCACGCGCTCACCGGAAAAACGCAATATCTACAACTACCGGGTTGTTGTGGAAGGTTTTGAAGGGCGTGATTCAATTCCTGAAAACAATGAAGCCCTCGCCATTGTCGATGTAAGAGGCAAGCCGCTGTTTCTATATGTGGAAGGTGAAGAAGGCGAAAGCCGCTACCTTTCCGACGCGATGTTGCGTGAGGGGATTCGGCTCGATGTTCGATCTCCTGAAGGCTTGCCGGGTTCGCTGCAAGAGTTGGCAGGGTACGACGGGATCATACTTTCCGATATCGCCGCTCATCGCCTTGGTGATGCGCGTATGGATGCGATTCGGGACTACGTC
>JABSSQ010000096.1 GCA_013213905.1 Verrucomicrobiales bacterium
GATCACACCGGCGACAAAGTTCTCGATGCAGCCGCCTACCTGATCGGGCACGGCTACAAGAACACTCGCGCTCTTCGAGGCGGCATCGACGCCTACGCGCAGGAAGTCGACTCCAGCATTCCCCGCTACAAGCTGGAATTTGAAGATCCTGAGAGCTGAACTGCCACGTAGATATTTTCGAACCTGTTTATCGCAATGAGCAACGAAGACTCTGATTTCGAAGACAAGATCCAGGACGCCATCGCCAACCCTCAGAATATGGGCGAAATGGCGGACGCCGATTCTGTGGGAACCGTCGGGAATCCTGAATGCGGAGACATGGTCCGCCTCTGGCTCAAATTCGACGAGAAGGACGGAAAAAAGGTAATCGACAAGGCCTCCTTTCAAAGCTTCGGCTGCCAGACGGCGATTGCGGTGGCCTCGATGGCGACCGAGATGCTCAAGGGCAAAACCGTCGACGAAGCGAAGGAACTCGACTCTTCTGACCTCTCAAAACCACTGGGCTCCCTTCCTCCCATGAAGATCCACTGTGGCGAGATGGTCGAAGGCGCGCTACGCGAAGCGCTCAAAGGAGACAGCGACGTAAGCGAAGCTCCGGGAGAAACGTCTCAATCCCCCGGGAACACTCTCCTCGGCGACATGAATCAACCCGCCCTCAAGAAAGGGAAACTCAAGGTCGTGAAGTTGGAGGAGTAGAGTAGCAAAGAAGTTGAGTAGATAAGAATTTGTAACACCTTCACCCAGGCGAATCGAACGTTCGCACTTTTTACTTTCACGCCTTTTACACGGCGCAACCGCCCTTAGTCATGCACGAAGAACTTGAACTCACACGCGAAGTCGAAGCTATCCAGATCCCGAGTGGCGATCTCATCCATTTGCCGCAAGGCACCAAGGTGATGATCACCCAGGCACTCGGAGGCACCTACACCGTCGCGACCCAATCCGGGCTTGCCCGCATCAAGTCCGAGAACGCCGACGCTCTCGGCATCGATCTCGATGCCGAGAAAGCCAAGCAGGATGCCGCCGCCGTCAAAATTGCCGACGGAGATGTCGAAGGCGCCATCTGGGAGCAGCTTAAACTCGTTTTTGACCCCGAGATTCCAGTCAACATCGTCGACCTCGGTCTCGTCTATGACTGCGCCATCAAAGAGGAAGAAGGACAGAAGAACGTCGAAGTGAAAATGACGCTCACCGCTCCCGGTTGCGGCATGGGCCCCACCATCGCAGCTGACGCGCAGTCCAAGATCCTCATGCTCGAAGGCATCGACAACGCCCAGGTCGATCTCGTCTGGGACCCGGTTTGGAATCAGGACATGATCTCCGAAGAGGGTAAGATGAAGCTGGGGATGATCTAAAGAGCCGATTAGCCATTAGTTGTTTAGCTAATCAGCTCAGGCAGCTGCCGCCGCACCTGCGACCCGGTCGAAGTAAAGAAAGGTGCAGTAACCTCCATAGCCCAGGAGGAGCAGTCCGCCCTCCCACCGGGTGATGCGTTTGCCGGTGAACATCATCACGCAGAGAACCACCGTCAGACCGATCATCACATAGAGGTCTGACATCTCGATGCCACCCGTCGCCAGCGGCTTCACCAGCGCGGTCAAACCGATCACGCAGAGCAGGTTGAAGATGCAGGACCCGATCACGTTGCCAGTGATGATGTCCCCCTGCTTTTTCAGCGAGGCAATGATCGAGGTGGCCAGCTCGGGAACCGAAGTGCTGAAGGCAATCAGGGTCAGGGAAATCACAGCCTTGGGCACACCCATTTTCTCCGCCAGCCCGACACCTCCGGTTTCCAGCCATTTCGCGCCGAAATAGAGCCCTACGAGACCAGCCACGATGAAGATGGAAAACTTCCAGACCGGTTCATTCTCGGCCTTCTCCATGTCGATCTCGCTCTCAAATTCTCCAAGCACCTCCGGCTGATCGATCTTGCGGCTCAAAACCAGTCGATACCATGTGTATCCAACTACTGCGGCAAAGAGGATTCCGCCCTCAATCCGACCAATCTGACCGTTCCAAAGCATCACGGTGAATGCGATCGTCGCGATCAAGAGGACCGGTAAATCCCGCTTAATCAGCTGACTTTTGATGTTCAAAAAACAGATGAAGGCACTGATCCCGAGAACGAGGGCAATATTGCAGATATTGGACCCCACCACGTTGCCCAGCGACATGCCTGGATGCCCGTTGAGGTTGAAGGAAATCGAGACAAACAGCTCCGGAGCGCTGGTTCCAAATGCCACCACGGTCAGACCGACAACTAACGGCGAAATGCCGAAGCGAACCGCCAGGCTGGAGGCGCCTCCCACGAGCCACTCGGCCCCGAAATACAGGGCAGCCAGGCCACCAACCAGCCAGAGAAGATCGATCAGAACGGGCATTCGCCACTGTGACAGGGAGCGAGAAACCTTCCACCAAAAAATCTTTCACATTTTCGACTTGCGAATCGTTCGGATGCCTTCATATTCCCGTCCCGCGCTTCAGATCGCTCAGATCTGACAGTTTAGCGTCGAACGCGACCCGTTCGTCTAGCGGTTAGGACTCCGCCCTTTCACGGCGGCAACACGGGTTCGAGTCCCGTACGGGTCGCCAAATTAAACCGCCATTCATGGCGGTTTTTTTGTGCCCACCCTTTGGGATCCGCGACTTTTGGGCCGCGACTACTCCTCTTCTCTGGCCGCCCACCGAATCGCTTCGAGGATGTGGTGCCGTCCGAACTCCGTTTCCAGTGACTGGATGTCATGTCCCAGGTCGGTGTAGAAGAAACGCCCGTCGTTCAGGGTGTTGATCCACGAGATTGGGTGGTCTTCTCCCATCGGCTTCCCGCCGCGCTCCTGGAAGAATTCACGGACCGGTTCAAAGGTCGATTCGTCCACTCGAAGTAGGACCTGAACGCCGGGCTGACCGGTCACCGTGCGATCATGGTTTGTCCAGTCGGCGGTGTAGAGAAAAGACTCTCCGAATCCTTCAACTGTCGGATGATCCATCGCCTCCGGGTCAACGATAACCCTCGCTTCAAGAAACTCGGAGTCACTGTTGAAATCGCACCCTGCCAGCGTTGTGAACCAATCCCACTCAGTTTGGCGAACGAGTGCGGCGTGTAGAGCAACGATACCGCCCCCCTCATTGTACCAATCTTCGATCTTCTTACGCTGTTCATCGTTCAGGATCTGAACCAGCTCGTTGGAATTGTTGAGGATAAGAACATCATAGCGATCCAGTAGCTGCATAATGTCCTTGGGGCTCTCGGTAACATCAACCTGCATGCCCAGTTCATCGGAAAGCCTGGCAAGCCAACCGCTGATCGCCGCTGTTTCCGGATGGCGGTACCAACCGGTGCCACCGAAGACAAGAACCGAACCAATGTTTCTGGGACTGCGATCAGGTTTCTCGGTTTGGCCATCGTGAGCCACGAGCGACGAACTGAAGAACGCCACAAGGCTCAGGCAAAGGAAATTTTGGGATAGGGTTTTCATCATGATGCAATTTCTGGGTGCTTGAGAATTGACGTCCAAAACACCACACAATTCTATTGCCCCACTGCCATTTTTTGTTGTAATTCCGCCATGATTACCCAGAACGAAGTGCAACGTCGCTTCTTGGCTTCAGTCGCCGACCCGTTCCAAGTGCGCCTGCTCTTCGAGCATTTGCCCGGCATCCTGTTCTTTATGAAGGATACCGAAAGCCGCCTAATGGTCGCCAGCACGGGGGTACTCAATCGCATGGGCGTTACTTCTGAGGCCGAAGTCGTTGGCTCCTCAGATCACGAACACTTTCCTCGCGAGATGGCTGACAGCTTTATCCAAGACGACCAACAAGTATTGAAAACTGGTCAACCCTTGATCGATCGACTCGAAATCGCCTACGACGAGCAGCGATTACTCGGTTGGCACATGACCAAGAAGTTTCCGGTCTACGGGCATAGCGGCGAGATAGTCGGCATCATGGGCTTCACCCAAAGCTATGACGGCCCCCACCTGTCCCGCGATCCCTTCAGTGAAGTGGCTAAAGCAGTCGAATTTGTCGGGGAAAATCTCGATCGCAAAATCCACGCCTCGGAAATGGCGCTGGCGGCGGGGTTATCAGAGCGAAGCTTGAACCGAAAGTTTCATGAAGCGTTTCACATGGCTCCGCACGAGTTCGTGTCCCGAACACGAATCCAGGCGGCCAGCAAAGAACTCGCTCACACAGACAAGCCCATCATCGAGATTGCGATCGATTGTGGCTTCTGTGATCAAAGCGCCTTCACCGTGCAGTTCCGCAAACGCACCGGAATGACACCGAGAAACTTTCGAAAGCGCTACCAGGATGAGGCTCAAGGCTAGTGGAACAGATTGCTCACTGGCACTCACGCAATCCCATCAATAGACGGAACTACCGATCAAGGACGTCGTGTTGGAAAGGCTGCGCCCGTTTCCTGCAACCACCCATCGAGTTCTTTCTTGAACCTTCCGGCGATCTCCGGTGACGACTTGGCCAAATTGGTCCTCTCGCCGATGTCCTTAACCAGATCATACAACTCCATGTTGCTTCCACTATTTCGGCAGGTGGTAAATGGTGAAGAACACCGGCCCATCGAGGGCGAGTTCCCCTGCGGCCACCGAGAAGTCCAGCTTGAGCGTATCACAAGGCTGCAGATCCGGAACGCTTAGCACCAATCGCCGTCCCCCATCTTCGAGCTCAAAACCACCCACCGACCAGATTTCTGTTCCCTGCTGATCCGACTGAGATGGCTTAAAGTGGGGCGAGCCATACTGTTTGCCCCAGCGGTAGTTCCACGCCTCCACTTGCCACTTGGAAAGGTCGACCTGCTCGCGATTGATCGGTTCACTGAAGGTCAGTTCGAGTCGTCCCTCGCGCGCCTTGGCATCGAGCAGGTAGAGTCCCTCATTTCCTGTGTAGCGAAGTCGCTGGATACTGCCTTCCTTGGAACCACCCGCCTGCCATCCCGTCAAACCGGAGTAGTAAATCTGACCGTCTTTCGGATTCCTCGCAGCACGCAACGTGCCGGACTCCATCTGCATCGGAATTGAAAATACCGCCCCCTGGGTCACGCCATCGACTTCATCGATCATCGCATACATGGTCCGCGCGCGCCCAAACGAGGTGTGAAACAACTTGCCGCTCAAAGGGCCGAACTGTTCATCTTTTTCCACCCACAGCTGGCTACCGGAGGAACTGTCCAGTTCCTGGGGCATGTAGACGATCGGTTGGACAATCTGTTCCGGATCAAAATCTCCCTCCCGCTGATCCCACTTGCCGGCTCCATGAAAATCACCGGGCTTGGAAATGGCAATCTTACTGGCCGGCACATAGGTCCCCTGGTTGTCTCCGAAAGTGATTCGTCCGTCAGGAAGCCTCCCGATCCCGTTGGGAACCCGCATGCCAACCCCGTAGAGTTCGGATGACTGACCGTCAGCAGCCACTTTGACAATACCACCCGGCACTGACCACTCACTGAAACCTCCGGTCCTCGCATAAAAATACGAACCGTCGTCACCGATGACGAGGTCGCAACTGTAAGCATGCCACCCGCGATCGGGTTCATCTTCGTTGAAGAAGGCTTCGTAAAAATCGGCCTCACCATCCCCGTTGAAGTCATGCAGTTTCATGATCCTTCCCCGGGTAATCACCACCAGCACCCCGTCCACTACCTTCATGCCCATGGGCTCATACAGC
>JABSSQ010000097.1 GCA_013213905.1 Verrucomicrobiales bacterium
TCCCGCCGGTAGCGCTTAATCGATAACTGATAGGACGCATAAAAGACCGCCGTAACCAGCGCAAGGCAGTCACCAAAGACCGGGTTGCCATCCGTCGGCGGCACCCGGGTCGACGAACTCAGCATCAACAACGCCATTCCTCCAAAGGCGGCCACGGCCCCGATGATGAACTTTTTCCCGATCTGTTCCTTCCAGACCAACCAGGCAAACAGCGTGACCCAGAGAATGGAGGTGTTCGCCAGCAAGGTCGAATTCGCTGCTGAGGTATGATCGAAGGACCAGTGCCAGGCCCAGAAATCCGCGGCAAAGAAAGCGCCCGGCAACCAGATCCACATGGCCCCTCTTTGAAATTCACCCGCCTTCGGCAGAATTCGTTTCCGCTGAAAAGCAAACATCACCCCGATCGCCACGGCCCCCAGGGCCACCCGCCAAAAAGCCGAATCCCACATCCCGACTCCGCCTTCCCCGCGACTTGCGAGAACAGCAAAGATCGGCGCGAAGGAAATGCACAGCGCCCCGCCGATCACCCCAAGCAGGTGCGGGATCGAAACCGAATGATGGCTGTGATGCGGCGAATCGCTCATCCCTATCGTATCTATCGCCGAAACTCCGCGGCGATGCAGTGGCAACTGTGGCATACAATCTCAGCCCCTGCATGACGCGCTCACGCCCAATTATCTCTCGAATTCTGTCACCGCCCCGATACCGTTTCTGCATGAAATTCCCCACCCTGATCCTTGCCGCCATCGCCTTTGGCGGCACCGCATTCGCCGAAACACAACTCGTTAACATCAAGGGTGCTGAGGTCGAAGTTTATAAGAAAGCTTCCGGTGACGATCTCCGCATCTACCGTCTCGATCCCGAAGGACACGACCCGAAGGCGGACAAGCGCCCCGCCGTCGTGTTCTTCTTCGGCGGAGGCTGGAACGGTGGCTCAGTCACCCAGTTCGAACCCCATGCCAATTATCTGGCCGGCCGCGGCATCGTTGCTTTCCTCGCCGACTACCGGGTCAAGTCGCGTCAGAAGACCCCGCCCCTCGCCTGCGTGGAAGACGGCAAGTCAGCGATCCGCTGGGTCCGCCAGAACGCTGAGCGTCTCGGAGTCGATCCTGACAAGATCATTGCCGGCGGCGGCTCCGCCGGGGGACACGTCGCCGCTACCACCGGAATCTGTGACGGGCTCGAAGGCCCTGACGAAGACCTCTCAGTTTCATCAAAGTCCCAGGCATTGCTTCTCTTCAACCCGGTCTACGACAACGGACCCGACGGCTACGGTCATGACCGGGTCACCGAGTGGTTCCCCGCCATCTCCCCGGCCCACAACATCACCAAGGGAGATCCGCCCACGATTGTCTACCTCGGATCCGAAGACAAACTGATCCCGGTATCCACGGCCGAGAAATTTCGCAATGACCAGGAAGCCCTTGGCATCAAATCCGAACTCCATGTTTACGAGGGAGAGCCTCATGGCTTCTTCAATTTGAAGCTTGGCCAGGGCAAGAAGGAGCACTTCATCGACACCATCCTGAAGACCGATGCCTTTCTCGTCGATCTTGGTTACCTCGACGGCGAAGCTGACAAAGCCCTGCTCGAGAGCATCAGCGAAACGGCAAAGAAGTAAGCGATGTCGATTTCCCCGCTCGATTCTCCTGCTACCTGGAAGGGCGATGAGCTCGTCGCCCGCGATGGTTGGGGCAAAAACTTCGCCGAGGCCGATTCCGACTGGATCCGCGACGAACTGGAGAATGGCAGCGGAGCCGTGTTCCTCAAAGGTTTCCCCGTAGACGATCATGACAAGGACAGCGCGCGAGCTGCCTTCCTCGAATGGTCCGCAACCATCGGCACCCCGCTCTCACAGAACGAAAAAGGCGATACCGTCTTCGATGTCTCCGACGCCGGATTCGGGCAGAACGACCCGAGAACACGAGGACCTAACACCAACAAAAAACTTTCCTTTCATACCGACCGGTCCGACGTCATTTCATTCCTCTGCTGGAAGCAGGCTCGATCCGGCGGCGAAAACCAGTTGGTGAGTTCGCTGCATCTCTACAACGAGATCGCCCGCCGTCGTCCTGACCTGCTTGAGGTGTTGATGGACAACTTCACCTACAAGCGGCACACGGTTGACCTTGGCAATGACCAGGCCTGGTGTGAGCAACCGATCTTTTCGTTTCAGGACGACCATTTCGCCTGCAGCTTTCTTCGCGTATTGATCAACCGCGCCCACCAGGATCCGGAACTGCCCGACCTCACCGACGCGCAGATCGAAGCCATGGACCTGCTCGAATCCATCGCCGAAGAATCCGGCAACGCCTGCCACTTCCTCCAGGAACGCGGCGACGTGCTCCTCGTTAACAACTGGACCCTGCTCCATCGCCGCTCCGCCTTCGAAGACTTCGAACTTCCCGAAGAGAAGCGCTGCCTTTTCCGTATCTGGCTCAGCATGCCGAACAGTCGACCGCTCGACCCGCGCTTCGAAGCCAACTTCGGAGCCACCGGCGCCGGCGAATTTCGGGGCGGCTTCCGCACCCGGTAATCCCCGCCTATGAATGGCATCACTGATGCTGAAACGAATCACCTGCCCTCCGCTATTCCCTCAAAGACAACTGCCCTCATTCCCATGAACCTCACCGGTCAACAACTCATCGGTTATCGCGAATCCGCCGAATCAGACGAAGTTTTTCCCGCACTGGATCCGCGCAACGGCTCCGGACTGGAAACCGTTTTCCACGAAGCCACTGAAAAAGAAATCAACGAAGCCGTCGTACTGGCCGACAGCGTGTTTGGCGAATTTCGCGACCGGCTCGCTGACGCCCGGGCTGACTTTCTCGAGGCAATCTGCGAAGAA
>JABSSQ010000098.1 GCA_013213905.1 Verrucomicrobiales bacterium
AGATCTCTGGGATCAGGCTCTCAAGGCTGCCAAAGACCAAATCAAAAAAACCAATACCGCTGCCGAAGTGACCGTCGCCTTCTTCGACAACGAGTTCGAGGAGATCGCTTCCCTCTCAGCCTGGGCCCCCCTTTCCCCCGGTGCCCGCTCCGCAGCCCTCGATTCATTTACTTCCGAAAAACAGTCTGAACCCTCGTGGCAAACCACCGATCTGGGCGCCGCCATGACGCGCGCGGCGGATCTACTGCTCGCCGCCGATATCGATGATCCAGCCACCTCGATGGAAGTCGTTGTCATCAGTGACTTCCAATCAGGCTCCGATCAATCCGCGCTCCTGAACGAGGCCTGGCCCGACGAGGTCCAGGTTCACTGCCTCGCGCTCGCCCCTGAAGAATCCGGCAACCTCTCTCTCGCGCTTGCTTCGACACCTCCCCGCTCCAGTATCAACGACGAAGAGGTTTATCGCGTCCGCATTCAAAACGCCAGCGACTCCGATTTCTCCACCGCCACCGTGTCGTGGCAGGATGCTCCCGACACAGCGATCGAAACGACTGTCGCCCCCGGAACCAGCCGCATCATTCGAACGGCACCCCGACCCGCCTCTGCCGTCCGCGGCGTCCTCACCGTGACCGGGGACCAGCACGAATTCGACAACGACGTCTTTGTTTCTCCGGTCCAGGCGCGTCCGCTTCGAATTCTTGTCACCGGTGATACCGAGCTTGAGGAATCCGCCGGCACGGCGCTGTTCTATCTCAAGCGCGCCCTTCAGCCCACGCCCAACCTCGAGCCCGTCGTCACCACCCAGCCGGACTTCGCAGAACAGGACCTCAAGGACACCGAAGCTGTCGTCATCCTCGATCAATGGAGCGCCGAAGTCGGCCAGCAGTTGAATCAATTCGCCGAATCCGGCGGACTCGTCATCGCTCTTCCTTCCGCCGACGCTGAAAGCGACGCGCTGGCTTCGCTCGTGGGCGACGAAAACTGGCAACTGAGCGAAGCCGAAGGGAAAGACTTCTCTCTCCTCGGCGACATCGATTTTGAACACCCGGTTCTCGAGCCTTTTGCCCGCGCCCGCATCCGCGACTTCACCAAGATCCGGTTCTGGAAGCATCGTGTCCTCTCACTTCCCGCAGAACCCGGTGAGAGCACCCGCATTCTTGCCACATTCGATGGCGAGAGCCCGGCCATTATCGAGAAACGTATCGGCGACGGCACTGTATTTGCTTTTCTCTCCGGTTGGGAGCCACGCGAAAGCCAACTCGCTCTCTCTTCCAAGTTCGTGCCGTTGTTATTTTCAATCTTCGAACACACCGGATTCAGCATCCGCTCGGCTCCGACTTACCTCGTCGGCGAAACCACCACGACTGAACCGGGGTTTGAAGAAGCAGAAAGAGACGGCGAACCCCACCTCATCGCCATCAATATGAATCCCCGCGAGGGCAACACCACCCCCTTTGATCCGACAGTCGTATTCCCGGGACTGGGCATCCCTCTCATCGCCGAGGCCGGCTCCGACTCCATTCAAACCCTGACAGAAGAACAACTTGCCCGGCTTGAATCAGAAGCCAAGGAAGAGAAACAGAAACTTTGGAAGTGGATCGTCTTCGTCGCCCTTTTCATTTTCGTAATTGAATCCATTCTCGCCGGGCGTCGTCCCCACGCTGCCACAGCTCCCCAACCTGCCGCCACTTGAACCCCTAACAGCCATGATCGAGAAACTGCTCGCCAGCTGCCTCAAACCCGTTCTCGAAGCGGAGGTGCAATTGCGAAAACGCAAGGTCATCACCTTCACCTTGCTCGCGGGCCTGGCTGGAATTCTCGCTCTGCTGGCGGCTGCCTATTTCGCTGACTGGTGGTCCTGGGTGGCTGTTTTTGCCTGGTTTATCGTTCTCGCAGTTGGCGCCGCGATTGGCCTGTCCAACGCGACCCGACCTCTCGACCTTCGAGGCATTGCCCGCCAGGTGGAGGAGAAACATCCCGATCTCCAGGCTGCGTTGCTTGCGGCGATGGACCAGAAACCTACTGCTTCGGGCGAACTGAGCTTCCTGCAGAAGCGGCTTATGTCCGAAATCAGTGAGCACGCGGTTCAGAACCGCTGGGTTCGCCAGGTTTCAGAAAAACGACTCCTCGCTGCTGCCTGGGGGCAATTCGCTGCTGTCATCGCGTTTTGCGTCAGCGTCTGGTTTCTTCTCGGCGCCAATCCCTACAGCCGTCCTGCTGCCAGCGAAGAGGAAATTGTCCAAATCGACCCCGAGACCAATCTGCCCGCCATTGAGATTGCGGTTACACCGGGTGATGTGGAAATCGAAAAAAACTCACGCCTCGTCATTGAAGCCACCTTTTCCGGCCGCGCTCCTGCTTCGGCCATGGTGGTCTACAAGACGGACGACAAGGAACAGAAGTTCCCCATGAATGTGGGTCTCGATGAAACCGTCTTCTCCGCCCTGATCCCCAAGGTGGACTCGGACGGCGATTACCACATCACTTTCGAGAACGCTCAGTCAGACGATTTCAAGATCGCCGTCTTCGAATACCCCCGTCTCGTCCAGGCTGACGCCACGATCAATGCCCCGGCCTATCTCAAAGAGGAACCCCGAGAAGTCACCGACACTCGCAAGATCACCGTGATGGAGGGTTCGCGGGTCGACTGGAAGCTGACCCTCAACAAACCCGTTCTCACGGGCGAACTCTACGGCGAGGACGAAGTCAGCATTCCCCTGGAGCCCTCCAAGGATGACCCGTCAGTTCTCGTCGCTTCACACGTCCCCGAAAAGACACAGCGCTACCGGGTCCACCTCATCGACAACGACGATCGCGCCAACCAGCGCCCGCCGTGGATCACCGTCAATGTGAAGGAGAATACCCCACCCAAGCTCAAACTCACCTTCCCCGGGCGCGACTTCGACGTCTCCGCGGTCCAGGAACTCCCCTTCGAAGCTGAAGTTTGGGATGATGTTAGTGTGGAAAAATCCGGCATCACCTACCAGATGAACGACCAGGAGGATTCCATCACACTCTCAGAGGAACGACTGGCCGGCGGCAAGAAACACCCGATCCTCACCCTCGTCAGCATCGAGGACCTCGAAGCCAAACCCCGCGACCTGATTTCCTATCACTTCTGGGCTGAAGATATCGACAAGGAAGGCAACGTCCGACGCACGACCAGTGATCTCTTCTTCGCTGAGGTGCGCTACTTCGAAGAGATTCTCCGCGAAGGTCAGCCCCAGTCCGGTCAGGGCGAGGGCCAGGGCGGAGAGTCGCAAGAGTTGCTCAAGATTCAGAAGGACGTCATCAACGCCTCCTGGAAACTGCGACGGGATCATGATCTGGGCCGCCCGTTTGAGCGCTATGCCAGCGATGCCGGGGTTGTCCACGAGTCCCAACTCGTGGTTCTCAACCTGATCCATCCTGTGATCGAGAAAGCAGAGGATCCCGAGCTGAAACAGATTTTCGAAGAAGCCAAGAAACTCATCGAAGAGGCGGCCGGGAAGTTCGCCCTCGTCGTCGCCAAGGAAGACGGAGAACTGATCGATCCGGCCCACCAGGCGGCACTGAAGGTCTACGCCAAACTGATCGAGGCGAGCTCCCGCGAGACCGAGATCGCCATGTCCCAATCCCAGGGGCAGGGCCAGTCGCAGGAGAACCAGCGCCGCAACATGAACCTCGAGCTGAAACAGAAAGATCTGAAGTACGAGGAGAACACCGTCGCCCAGGAGCAAAGCCAGACTGCCGAGCAGCAGGAAGACCTTGCCGTGCTGGCCCGACTTAAGGAACTGGCCCGTCGCCAGGAAGCCATTGCCGAGAAGATCAAGGAACTCGAAGAACACCTGCAGAATGCGTCCGAAGAAGAGCGCGAGGAAATCGAGCGCCAACTCAAGCGCCTCCAGGAAGAACAACGGGAACTGCTCCGCGAGCTCGACGACCTCGGCGAGCGGATGGAGTCCGAGCAGAATCGCCCCAACATGGCGGAGGAGCGCGAGCAACTTGAGAACACCCGCGAGAATGTTCAGGAAACCGCCGAAAATCTCGAAGAGGGCAACCTCGCCG
>JABSSQ010000099.1 GCA_013213905.1 Verrucomicrobiales bacterium
ATGAAAAAGAGAAGGTCGAAACCTTTCTCGGCAAACATCGCATCGTCATGAGCGACAAGCTCCGCAAAACCGTCGAGGCGGAAGGACGAAAGACAAACAACTACATCTTCTCCGGAGCGAACACTGACGAACTCGCCGAGGCACTCGATCCGAAATGGCCCGGACCGGTACCCTACACCGTCCTCGTCGATGAAAGCGGCAAGGTTCTCTACCGCGTCAGCGGAATGATTGATCCGGTAAAAGTGAAGAACGCCATCCTCGATAAGATGGGGAACTATCACAGCGTCCAAATGAAGCGCTAAGGTGCGCCCTCGTTTGAACGTCTATTGAATACCATGAATCTCCCGGTTGCCTTCCTTCTCGCTCTTTTCGCTGTCCAGCCAGCTTTCGCTCAGTTCGGCGACGAAACTCCGACGTTCAAACCCAACGCACCGGTTGCGCCGCAGCAGAAAAGACTGACCGCAGAGATCGTGGCGGATGTGACAGCAGCCGCTCCCGGAGAACCGTTCCTCGCAGCCATCAAGTTAGTTCATGCCCCTCTCCACCACACCTACGGCAAGGTCCTGCCGCCGGAGGTTGTGGGACGCCCCACTTCCGTCACCTGGACCGTGCCCGAAGGTTGGACCGTGGAGGAACTCCCCTGGCCCGCCACCTATTTGGTGCCTTCGACCGAGGGCAAAATGAGCGAGGGATACGATGGCATCACCTACCTGCCTGTCAGGATCACCCCCTCGGGCAACGCAGGCGACTCCGGTGAAATCACTGCCAAGGTCTCCGCCCTCGTTTGCGACCCGCACAGCTGCATGCCCTTCAGCGCTTCACCCACTCTCACTGTTTCCTTGGCCGAAACCGCCACAGCGAATGAAAACGTGCCGGCGCTCTACGAAGAAACTGCGACTCCTGAACCGGACAGCGCGATTCCCGGAGAAGATGAAATCGCCCCTGAGGCAACACGCTCATTTCCCGTTTACCTGCTCTTCGCTTTCATCGGTGGACTCATCCTCAACATCATGCCCTGCGTCTTCCCCGTTCTTGGCATCAAGATCATGGGAGTGGTCGGACAGGCGGGTGACGATCGCAAAAAAGTGATCGCCCATGGTTTTTCGTACACCGCCGGTGTTCTCGCTTCCTTCTGGGTCCTTGGACTAATTGTGATCCTGCTCGGCAAAGGATGGGGATTCCAACTCCAGTCCCCCACTTTCGTTTTTGCTCTCTGCGCTTTCTTTCTGATCTTCGCCCTCAACATGGCGGGCCTGTTTGAAATCGGGACCTCAGCCGTCGGGGTTGGAGCTGAGCTCCAGGCCAAACAAGGCATGGCAGGTTCCTTCTTTTCAGGACTGCTCGCCACCATCGTGGCAACTCCCTGCTCAGCTCCGTTTCTTGGGGCGGCTCTTGGCGTGACGCTTTCATTGCCCCCCGTCCAGGGAATGCTGATCTTCACTTTCGTCGCCCTCGGACTCGCCTTCCCTTTCCTGCTCCTCAGTTTCTTTCCCAAGCTGGTCTCCTCACTTCCCAGACCCGGAGCCTGGATGGAGAGCTTCAAACAAGGGATGTCCTTTCTTCTCTTCGGAACCGTGGCCTTCCTTGCCTGGGTTCTCACCGGCCTGGTCGAAAGCCTCGATATGCTCCTGCTGCTTCTCGGCCTCGTCGTAGTCGCAATCGGATGCTGGATCTACGGCCGCTGGAATTCTCCTCTCAAGTCCGCAAAGACCCGCGCCATTGTCACCCTAATCGCCCTACTCACGATCGCCGGCGGAGTCGCCATGGGTTGGCCGGCCAGGAAAGCCGG